>JAITHD010000268.1 GCA_031280155.1 Treponema sp.
ATCGCGTAGCGGCGTAGCGGCGTAGCGGCGTAGCGGCGTAGCGGCGTTCTAGGCGAAGTTTGCCCTAACAAGAAGATGATTGATACTAACAAAAGATTATCATAACGTTTCATAAAAAATCACAGTATAAAAACTGATAGAAAAAACTATATACATGAATAGATTTTTTAGTCAAGAATCTGATGGCGTATCATAACGCCTTTTATAGTATAAACATACAAGCATTGAAGAAATCTCCATAAAACGCTATACTTTATTATATATCATTACCATAATGGAGGCTTGTTATGGATAAAGAACGTTTGGCTTTCCTGAACGCTAAGGCTCTGGAAATCCGCAAATTAACCATTGAGGAAATCGGCTCCCTTGGAACAGGGCATATCGGCGGGGCTATGTCTATTGTTGACCTCTTAGCGCTTTTGTATTTTCACCGAATGCATGTAGACCCCCAGCACCCGAGAATGGCCGATCGGGACCAGCTTGTAGTTTCCAAGGGACATTCAGGACCCGCGGTATACGCGGCTCTGGCGTTGAAAGGCTATTTTCCTAAAGACTGGCTTGAAACCCTGAATAGGGGAGGCACAAAACTGCCGAGCCATTGCGACCGGAATCTTACCCCAGGCATTGATATGACCACTGGTTCTCTTGGGCAGGGATTTTCCGCGTCTTTAGGCATTGCCCTGGGACTGCGGATGGATAAGCGGTCATCCAAGGTCTATACCATTATTGGAGACGGCGAATCCAACGAAGGTCAGGTTTGGGAAGCCGCAATGTTTGCCGGGGTTCAGGGATTATCCAATCTCATTGGGTTCACTGACTACAATAAGCAGCAGCTTGACGGCTATACCAAAGATATTATGGACCTCGACGATCTGGAAGCAAAATGGAACGCCTTTGGATGGTATACCCAGCGGGTAAACGGACACGATATTGAAGCCTTAGACAAAGCCATTGAAAAAGCCCTGGCTCAAGGCAAAAAACCTTCTATGATCATCATGGATACTATCAAAGGTCGGGGCTGCTTTTTTGCCGAAGGGATTCAAAACAATCATAGTATGGCTTTTAATATGGAAAAAGCCAAAGAAGCGATTGCCGCGTTGGAGGCTTCAGCTTCTCAGGCGTAGTAAGGGCAAGGAGAAATCATGGAAACCAAAGAAATGCGCGCGGCTTATGTGGAAACTATAGTCGCCTTGGGAGAAAAAAATACCAATATCGTGGTTTTAGAAGCGGATTTAATGAGCTGTACCGGTACAGGGGTTTTCAAAAAAGCCTATCCTGATCGATTCATCAATGTAGGCATTGCGGAAGCCAATATGATAGGCATTGCCGCAGGGCTTTCGACCTTGGGCAAGATACCTTTTGCCGCGAGTTTCGGGTGTTTTGCAGCCCGGCGGGTATTTGATCAGTTCTTTCTGTCCGCCAATTACGCCCGCCTCAACGTCAAGCTCATAGGCACGGATCCAGGCGTTACCGCGGCGTTTAACGGCGGAACCCACATGCCTTTTGAAGACTTAGCGCTTATGCGGGTTGTTCCCAAGCTCACCGTCATAGAACCCTCAGACCCTAATTCCTGCGCGGCTCTGGTCAAAGCGGCCGCTGAACTGTACGGATGCGTATACATCCGAATCCCCCGTAAAGCGGTTCCCTATCTGTATCCCTCAACCGAAACCTTTGAATTCGGCAAAGCAAAACTGCTGCAATCAGGGAAAGACGCTTGTTTCATCGCCCTTGGGAGCCTCATGGTCAATGAAGCCCTCAAAGCCCGGGATATCTTAGCAGGACAAGGAATTGATGCCGGGGTATTGGATATACTGACTCTCAAACCTATTGATCGGGAAGCGGTTCTGGAGCAGGCTTCCAAAGCCCGATGTATTGTCAGCGCGGAAAACCATCAAATCAACGGCGGTTTAGGAAGCGCGGTAGCTGAAATCCTTGCGGAAGAAGGGTTCAAAGGGAAATTCGCCAGGGTAGGTATTCGGGACGAGTTCGGCGAAGTCGGAACTCAAGATTATTTAACCAAGCGCTTTGGACTTGACCCTGAGACCTTAGCCGGTCAAGTCAAGAAGCTGTTGTAAGCAGGACTGCTGCATATAACCATGGTCCGCAGATTACGCAGATTAACTGGTGACAGGGTGAAAAATCAGCGTTAATCTGGGGACTTTTTTAAAAATTCAATTAACCAAAAGGTTTTTTCGTCTTTAGGATTCAGCACTATTGAATTGTGATAAATTTCTTGACCGGTAATTTATCGCACCGTAAACCGTATCGGATATCTGAACCGAGCCGCTACAGGTGCGCCGTTGGCTTCTGCGGGAGCCGCCTGAATTCCGGTGAAGGCCTTTACCGCTACTTCCCCAAAGCCCCTGCCTTGGGGGTCTTCTTTAAAAACACTGATCTGCCGGATTATTCCTTGAGAATCCACAGCTAATTCAAGGACCACCAGCCCTTCAAGTCCTGAACGCCGGGGAATAGACGGATAGTTTTCCCGCAAATATTGGGAGATCCTCCGCAGGTCTCGATCTGAAAACTTTGGAATTTTAGAAACCTTATGCTGAGGCAGATATTCAAGCTCCTGATATTCAACCGCCGGCTGTTGGGGAACTATTAGAGATGCAACTACTACCTGTTCTTCCGGTACTTTGTCGGTTTCTATCATATTCTCGGCTACTGCTTCAACCGCGTTCTGCTGCGGCGCTGCCGGTTTAGGCGGCGGCGGGGGCGGCGGGGGCGGCGGCGGAATATCTTCTATAACATCGACCATTTTCATAACCCGCGGGGGCGGTTCTGGAGTATTTACCATTGTATCCATCTTGAACACCAGAAAAAAGATGAGAAACCCATGCCCCAGGGCTACCAGTAAAAAAAGAATCCCCCGTAACGTATTCATAGCTTAGGCATCCTTAACGACAAAACTAACTACTCGGTATTGCAGGAGCTGGAGCATCTGCAATACTCGGTTCACATATTCAAAATGCGTATTCCGATCCGCAATAATATGAATACGAGTATCCGGCGCTTCTTGATACGCGCTGATAATACTGTTCTCAATATCCTGAATATCGCAAGCCTCTCCGTCCAGATAAAGAGACCCTGCCTGATCAACCCAGATTTCCATATTATTTTGAAGATTTGTCTTCTTTGCGGCTTCAGCTTCAGGATATTCAATTTTAACTTCCCGGCGGTAATTGATCAGCGATACCAGCATGATGAAGATCAAAAGTAAAAAAGCCACGTCCGACATAGAATTAAGGGGTACTACAAAGCGTTTCCTGTCTCGCTTAATGTTCATGGTGAAACCCCTCCAGAATCATCTTTCATGGAAAACGAAAAGGATTCTACTTCCAATTTTTGAGCCAGCTCTACAAAAGAAACTACCCGCTGCCAAGGCGCTTGAGGCGCAATGGCAAGGACTACCGCGAGGTTCGGCTGGACCTTGATAGCGCCTCGGATTTCCTGTTCCGCAAGGACCCAATCCATTGCTTCTCCGTGATGCCGCAGCGTTCCGGTTTCATCCAATTCAAACCGCAGCAGATCGTCCTTTAAAATGAGCCGCGCCGAGTCCTTTTGCGGAAGGGTCATCAGAAATCCCTTATTGATATTAAATCCCGCAATCACGATAAAATAGATGATTAAGAGAAACGCAATATCGCTGGAGGCGCTTGAATCCTGAAAGAGATTTTTTTTCCGCCGGTTGAGTTTCATGTATACTCTTCTAAGGGAATAATATCCGCCTGCGTGGGTTTTTGGGGAATTTGAGGAACTCCAAAGATCTGCTGCCGAGGAACTTCTCGAACCGGTTCTCTCGCTTTATCCGCTTGAGCGTTCAGCACCGCCAATTCGGTGATAAGTTCGGAACAGGTTTTTTCCACTTCTGAGGCGAATTTGTCCACAATATAGGTAAAGAGGGAATGTGCGATCATGGCGATAATAGCGATGATAAGCCCGAACACCGTAGTAATCAGGGCTTCATAGATACCGTTAGCCACAATTTGGGCGTTCACTTCAGTGGCTTCAGCAATGGATTTGAAAGCGCCGATCATGCCGGAGACAGTACCCAAAAATCCCGTCAACGGCGAGAGAGAACCCAAAGCAGTAAGAAAGTTAAACCCATTTTCTAGGGAATTGATGCAGGTCATGGCTTCCGCTTCCGCAACTTTTTCCATTTGGTGTTCTGAGAGTTCAGGACGTTTGACTAAGGCAAGCAAAATCCGAGCCCCGACTCGGCGTTTGCTCAGACTTTCCAGATACTGCCGCCCTCCCGGGATATTATCGGTTTTTATGTAGTCCTCTACCGCGGTTTGAAGGTCTGCAAGCCTCAGATTGTGGTACATCAAATACATAGCCCGTTCTAACGCAATAGCCACTGTAGCTATTGAAAAAAAGAGCAGAGGCCACATGAACAAGCCCCCCATCTTAAAAAGTTCCATGAGTGAAAACGCACTCTGTTGAGTTTCCATATAAACCTCACTTAATTTCTATTACAGTATACACATTTGAGATTAGTTCTACTATATAATCCCATTGGTACTGAATATATATCCAAGCCGCCGCTTCCTCCCAATCCCGGATCAGGGCGCCGGAATTCCGAAAATTCCACAACGCTTCTGGAAAAAGGGATTCCGTATAGGTTGTGTTCCAGCGGATATCCTCAGCCCAGACCCAGACCGCCTGAGCTTTGACAAAATCAGGAGGGCGTTTTTTGGCGGATACCAGCTCCGGCAGGAGCAGCGGTTTCCAGTAGGCTTCAAAATCACGCTGACCTTCAAACCGGGGAACTTCCGGCAGGCTGTGCATCCAGTCAGTGAGGGCAATAATCCGGTCATACCGATTACGCAGACTCCCAAGGGCTTGATCCCCTATCAGCCGATTTTCCTTATGCCGAATCTTGCCGGAAGAAATCTGGACTTGTTCCAAAGCAGGCTCAATCCGCAATTCCCCGACCGGTCCTGTGAGGGTAAACGTACCGGCGCCGGCAATATCTAAGGTAAATTCATTCCAGCCCCAGAGATTGCCCCCCAAAAACCGTACGCTTTGAAGCTGAAACTCCCCGTCCTTTCCCGGAACGGTTCCCCGGAACAACAGCTCTGGAAAAGCCTCAAACCAAATAGTCAGGGCTGTTTCCTTGTTCTTTCTGCCTTCGACTAATTTCAGTTCAATACCTGATTCGGCTTGTTCAGGGTTCAGCGTTAAACCCTCGTAGACATCAAGGTTTTTTTCCTGAAACAGAGACCTGTCCAATGCCTGCCCGCCTTTTTCAACCCCTTTCGTAATTATACAGCCTGTACAGCACAGCCCGATAA
>JAITHD010000049.1 GCA_031280155.1 Treponema sp.
TTACCTTCAAATCAATACAAGAGAGTCTTGAAGCCGGGAATATACGGATTTCCGATTATCCTGAAACCCCTTACGACGGACCCGCCGCGGAGCGGGGAGTGCTGTTTTCTTCTCCCGGAGGGCTTCTGCGTACCCTTGAACGGTATGACCGGGAGGCCTCGTCGTATACCAAAAAAATAGAGGGGAATCCTGAAGTCTACCACTACCTCGCTCATTTAGAAAAAGTGATAAAACGGCACGGCCGTCCAGCCTACGGGCTGGTTGATTGTCTGAGCTGCAAAATGGGCTGCAACGCCGGTCCGGGAACCTTAAATCAAGGTAAACATTCTGACGAAATGGAAAACAACATTGAGCGCCGGGGTCGGGAGTCCCGGGCGTTTTATGGAAAGAAGGGCAAACCTTTTTCAAAATCCGGTCTTGAAAAGCTCCTGAAGGATTATTGGGAAGAGGGCTTGTACAGCCGGGTTTATACTGACCGGTCTGAACTTTTTAAGCAGAGCGTTATTGTGCCGTCTCAGAACGCGATACAGGAAGTCCACCGCAAGATGTACAAAACAAGCTCCCAGGATATGCTGGACTGCGCTTCCTGCGGGTACGCCACCTGCGAACAGATGGTGGTTGCGATTATCAACGGTCTTAATAAGCCTGAAAATTGCAGGCATTTCATTGATATTCAGAAAAAAATAATCAGTCAGGAGTATAAAAAGAAGCTCAACGATATTCTCGATACTGTGTACGGGCGGACCGTAGCGGAAATGTCGAAAAGCATTGAAGGCGTCGGAACTTTGTCCAATAATATCAATGAAACCGCCGACGCGGTGCTGCGCTCTTCCGCGGGAATAGAAGAGATGGTAAAGAGCGTTCAAGGGATTCATACGGCGTTGGAACGGAACGCCCAGACTGTGGAGCGCCTCACCGCGTCGTCTCAGGAAGGGAAAAACCGGATTGCTCAAATCCGGGAACTCATCGCCGGGGTTTCGGATCAATCAGAGGAGCTTATCAATACCTGCCAGGTTATCGGCGTCATCGCCGCGGAGAGCGGTATTCTGGGCATGAACGCGGCGATTGAAGCGGCTCATGCGGGAGAGACCGTAGGCAAGGGTTTCGCGGTGGTAGCCGGGCAGATTCGGAAGCTGGCGGATAATTCGGGCAGAGAAGCCGGCGAAATTAAGCGGAGCCTCAAAGAGGTTAAACGGCTCATCGACGAGTCCTGCGCGTCTTCGGTTCAAGCCCAGACCCAATTCGACCGCATCGTAGCGTTAGTGGAAACCGTAAAAGCCGAAGAGCGGCGCATTGAAGACGCGGCGGAAACCCAGAATCAGGAAAGCCGGCGGATTTTAGAAAACCTGCATGAAATAACCACCCTGATTCTCAAGATCAAAGACGAATCTTCTGTTTTGGCGGACTCAGGCAGGACCGTACTGGAAAACCTAAGTTCCCTGAAAGACGTAGCTTCTACTCAGGAAGAAATAGAGGTAGCCTAAACAGCAGCGGCTTCTCTCTGGACCAGCCTCTTATTGACAATAGGGGTTCTTTTCAAGCCATCTATCAAACAGGTGTTTTATTTTAAGTATTTTTTGAACTTTAAAAGTTCTTTATGTTTTTCTAGAGGTATAGTACTATATTATTATATACCATTTTTTACTATAAATACAGGAGTATATGATGACAAAGCATAAAAAATATTTTGCCCCTCTCTTTACCCTTGGGGGTTTAACCATATACGATTTTTTCTCAATTTCTGGACAAAGATCAAAAAGGATAGCCTATGCTGCGCACCCTATCTATTGGTAAACGAATAGCCGCGATCATTGCGATATATATCGCGTCGAACATCGGTCTTATTGGCACGATTATTGTAGTGGCAAATCAGGTAAAAAACATCGGCATTACTGATGGACAGGACGTAATGCTTGCCGGGGGGCAGGAAAAAATAAAACTGGGCGTTCAAACCATGTCTTCGGCCCTGGGGAAAGCCTTAACCGGGGTTACTGATCCTGAGGAACAGCGGGAGATTATCGAGACGTACATTAACGATTACCGGTTTGAAGAGGACAGATCAGGGTATTACTTTGTCTACCAGGGAACCGTTATTTTCGCCCATCCTATTTTGACTCACCGGGTGGGTGAAGATTTGGGGCAAACCGCGGACGCGGACGGGGTGTTTTATGTCCGGGATCTGTATAACGCCGCCCGGCAAGGGGGCGGGTTTGTGAAGTTCATTTTTCCTAAGCCCCAGCCCGACGGGTCTCTAATAAATAAGCCGAAAATCGCGTATGTCGAAATGATTCCCGGAACCAGTTTATGGCTTTCCACCGGCGTATACATTGATACTATTGAAACCCACCAACAGGTCATGGAAGACCGGATAAACCGTTTTATTATACGGTATTTAGGTATCATAATCGGCGTATTGCTGGTTGTGCTGGGATTGGTGGTATGGTTCTGCGTTTTCACTATGCGGTCTATTGTGAGGCCCCTGGAAGAAACGGTTCAGGCGGCGAAACAGATTGCCAAAGGAGATTTCAATCTGAATCTGCTCGTGCAGGGGAAGGATGAAATTACGGTTCTTCAACGTGCGTGTCTGCAAATGTCCAAAAATCTTCAAAAAGTAATGGACAAACTGCAAGTCCACTTAGCGAAAAGCGTGACCGACAGCAAAGAACTTAATCAGCTGGTCATGGAATCTTTTGACGCTATAGAACTGATTTTGAACAACGTCAACGTGATGGATACGAAAGTACGGGATCAGATGAAATCGGTGAATGTTGCCTCGGTTTCGGCTGCGGAAATTTTTAATCATACCGACGTGTTTAAGCGGACCGTACATACCCAAGCGGATTGTATAGCCCAATCGTCAACGGCGATTAACCGGATGTCCGCCCATATCGACGCTATCCGATCGATGGTAAAACAGGCGGGTAAAACCACCAACACCTTGAGCGCGTCTTCGGAGGCGGGGCATAAAACGCTGCTCAAACTGACTGAGGAATTGAAACGGATGGGCAAACAGTCCGCGACCTTGCAGATAGCGAACAAAACCATCGCGGACATCGCGGGGCAGACGAATATTCTGGCAATGAACGCGGCCATTGAAGCGGCCCACGCGGGAGAATCCGGCAAGGGATTCGCGGTGGTGGCCGGGGAAATTCGCAAACTGGCGGAACTGTCGGGTAAAGAGTCCGGGGCTATTTCCCAAGAAATCAAAAAGATGGAGCGGGCTATAGCGGAAATCGGCATGGTTTCTCAGGAAACTGTAGGGGCTATGGACGGGATATTCAAAGAGATCACCGCTATGAATGATTCTTTTGAGGCGGTTCATCAAGCGGTAGAAGAACAGTCCGCGGAAAGCGCCGAGATGCTCGCCTCCCTGGAAACCGTGCAGGAGATGACAGGACAGGTCCGGGACGGCGCGGAGGTGATACATACACGAACCAGTTCCATTCATCAGGAGATGTCGAACCTGCGCCAAATTTCTCAAGAGGTCACGGAAAGCGTTGATGCGATGCGGATAGCCAGTAAAAGCCTTACCCTATTTCTTGAAAAGGCGAAAGAGCTTGCAAACGAGCAGGCAAACAAAATGGAAGACGAGACGTAACAGCCCGATACGTACCCGGCTCTTTTCAGGTTCTTAATACGCTAAAAAATGAAGAAATAAGCTGAATATGTCGATAATGATAACACCTAAGGAGGCGGCTTTACGCGGCTTCCAGAAGATATATAGTATGAATGCCCTACAAAAATATGTACACGTACGAGACGGCGTGTGATTTCGGTGAGCAATTCCCCACTATTTCACTTTACCAATCA
>JAITHD010000007.1 GCA_031280155.1 Treponema sp.
TATAGATAGAGGGATCCAGCCTTGAGTCCCGGGATATGACAATGCCACATATCGCCGGTTTTGTTTTTATGGATATCAAGTTCTAGTTGTACATACCTGCTGTCCGCTGCGGTAGACTCAAAAACAACCACGGTTATTGACTTAGCGTGACGGGAAAAAACAGAAAAATTTACTCCCCTGTCGGTTACGGTAGCGCCTGCGGGTAAAGCCTTTCCAGCCTCAACAATAAAATTTCCAAAAGCCATGATACATCATATCACAAGATTTATAAACCTGCAATTCAGATTTTTAATTTTCAACCGCTTTTTTCACATCTTTGATACTATTTTTGAGATTTTTTTCCGCATCCTTTGCGGCATCCTTGACATTTTCCGAAGTTTTTTTCAGGTTTTTCTGCGCTTCTTTAAGCGGGTCTTTTTCCTTGCAGCCGCTCAAAGCCGCGCTTGAAAACACGATAAAACCGGTTAAAACAATCGCCCCGATTTTTTTTGTTTTTTTCATTGCATACTCCTTACTATGAATCGGGTAATAGTCTAACAATAGTATGCGCCTGCTGTCTAGTGAAAAATCAAGCACAGCAGGCTTCACGTTATATCTGACCATAGGAGGAAAATGAATCTCGGTAAAAGCCAAACCGAAGGCCTCGACGGAAAAGCCTAGAGAAAAAAATTTCTAAAAAACATAAATTTCAGGGCTTAGGCGCTTGACAAAGCGAGTGCGCCATATAACCGGTGTCGAAGTCAAAAGACTTGAGCATTTTTTTCAAAAATTTGATTAAAAAATATGTTCAGAATTTCTGAATGTTTCTTGAATTATCTATTGCACCTCCACCCTAGAGACTTGACATGAGGGAAGGGGGTTATATATAATATTTAGTAATACTAGTAATTAACTAGGATAATGGTTTTCATTAGGAGGAAACATGAAAAAAGCACTGATTGCGGCGGCCTTTGTTCTTGCCGCAGGAATCCTGTTTGCAGGAAGCGGGAGGCAGCAGCAGGCTGCCCCAAAATCACGAGACACCCTCGTTTTTACGTTTGAAGGGGATCCGGGCAATGATATTAACACGATCAGCACTTCAGGACGGTATGATTTGTCTCTGGAACGGCTCTTGTATCAGCCCTTGCTGAATTATTACGGACCAAACGACATTACCTGGCTGCTGGCGGAAAGCGCGGATATTTCGGCGGATCACCAAGTGGTGACGTATCATCTACGCAAAGGCGTTGTTTGGTCTGACGGAACGCCTTTTACCGCGGAGGATGTAATCTTTACCTTTGAACATATTATCAAAGCGCCCTATGCCAATGGGCAGGATAATTTTGTGTTTGACGGCAAACCTGTAAGGTTTGTCAAAAAAGACGACTTCACTTTGGAACTCCATTATCCGGTATTTGTCCCTAATCCTCTTGAGGCGGTGTCAGTTGAGCATTTCATTATGCCTAAACATATCTATCAAGGAGACCCAACCTTGGATAATAATCCTAAAAATCAAAATCCTGTTGGAACCGGTCCGTATAAGATCGCCGAATACCGGGCGGGACAGTATGTACGCCTTGCGGCAAACGAACGGTACTGGCGGGGAACTCCAAAAATCCCGAATCTGGTAATTCAATTTATCTCCGACTTGAACTCGGCAAAACTCGCGCTCCAGAAAGGCGAGATTCACGGTCTGCCGATCTCGGTTTCAGATGCGGAATCCCTTAAAAAGAGCAATATACAGATTTTCCCGTATCCCGAAGATCGGGTGGCATATCTGGTATTCAACCTCAATTCCAGCCGAGTACAAGATATCAACCTGCGAAAAGCCGTGTTCTTTGGGCTTAACCGTAATGAAATGAACGTCGGAGCTTATATTTCAAATGATTACTATGTCAACGCTTACTCTATCTTCCCTTATTCTAATCCATTCTATACCGATACTGTGGAAAAATATGAACAGGATACGGCAAAGTCCCGGGATTATCTTTCAAAAGTCCAATCCGTTCCATCCCTGCGGCTTGGGTATCTCGCAAACAATACCGCCCAGGAAACGCAAGCAATGGTTGCCCAGCAGAATCTCAAGGCTATCGGCATAACCTTGGAACTCAACGCCCTTGACTCAGCGCTCTTAACGGTAAAGATGCGGGAAGGTTCTCCTGATTACGATATATATCTTGGGGGCTATATCATGGGCATAGACCCGGGCAACTATGGGACCCTCTTTACCACAGAGTCTCCGGTAAACTATGGACGTTTTAAGGATCCTATCCTTGACGGCAAATGGGTTGCCGGCTCAGTCGAAGCTGATCAGACCAAACGGCGTGAGATATATCACGATATTCAGCGCTATATTGCGGATCAAGCGGTCTGGTTCCCGATTGTCACTAACAAGCGTATTCTGGCGTTCACCCCTGATGTAGACGGAATAGCAGAAGCCCGGCTCATTCCGATTTATAATTTTGAAGATATGTCAAAGCTGTTTTTTAAGTAAATCTGACGCGCCATACACCCTTTAGATTGGACCCCTGATCAGCCTAGATAAGGGGTCCGATTCCCCAAACAGGGGAATTACTATAGCGGCGCTGAGGGACTTGAAAATTTGGACCCTCTGTTTAAATATGAGAGAATATGCTGCGTTATATTGTGAAACGGATCATGGCGGCTGCGCCGCTTTTATGCCTTGTTTGTGTGCTTTGTTTTACCCTGATCCAGCTTGCGCCTTTTGACGCGATTGATATGCTTGCCCGCCCTGATATGAGCGCGGAAGTAATCGAAGCGATTAAAGTCAGGGAAGGGCTGGATAAACCAGGGTATCTGCAATTCTTCCACTGGCTTAAACGTATGGTTTCCGGGGATTTGGGCTACTCGATTGTCAATCACCAAAGCGTGGCATTGGGACTTGCTTCCCGGCTTCCGAATACCCTGGTCCTCGTCTTGCCTAGTTATGCTTTTGCGGTTTCTCTCGCTGTTATTCTGGGACTTATCGCGGGTTCAAGCGAAGGCTCACGCCTCGACAAGTTCATTGACGGCTTCTGTTCTATCGGTATGGCTACGCCGACTTTTTGGATAGGACTTATCTTGATCTATATATGTTCTTACCGCTTGAATTTATTTCCTGTTCTGGGAATGTACACCGTAGGAATGGAACCAAATCTTGCCGACGCCCTGAGGCATCTGACCCTGCCCTGGATAACCCTTATCATAGCGTTTCTCCCTGATATGGTACGGTATGTGCGTTCTTCGGCTATTGGGCAGTGGCGAGAAGATTATGTAATGGTACAAAAAGCTTTCGGCGCATCAAAAAAGGAAATTCTCTTCCGGCATGTGATCAAAAACGTGCTGCTGCCGGTCATTACGCTGGTGGGCATGTCCCTGCCTATGCTGATAACCGGCGCTTTTATCACTGAATCAATTTTCAGTTGGCCCGGAGTGGGCGTGTATTTCCTGACCGCAATTCAAGCCTTTGATTATCCGATAGTCATGGCAATAACTCTTTTTTCTTCAATAATGGTGATCCTTGGAAACCTGCTGGCCGATATATGCTACGGACTTGCGGATCCCCGCATCAAAACGGTCAGGAGCAACTGAATGAAGAATCTTATCAAAAGGTTTGGGAAAACCCTGTTCCGTAATCCTCCGCTGGGGACTGCCTTTGGTTTTTTGTTTTTTGTCGGGATGGTTTCGATTTTTGCCTTTCTTTCCCCCTATGACCCAGATGCGCTTGATGTGGCTCACAAGTTTGAGCCGCCGAGTCTCCGCCATTGGGCGGGAACCGATGATTTGGGACGAGACTACTTTACCCGTATCCTGTACGGAGGGCGTATTTCCCTCATCGTGGGTATTGTGGCTATGCTCCTGTCAAGCGCAATCGGTGTAACTATCGGTGTTATCGCCGGCTGGACAGGAGGCGTTGTTGATGTGATCCTCATGCGGTTTATTGACCTCTTATCGTCGATTCCCTGGATGATTCTGGTGACAGTGGTCAGCATTTACCTAAAACCCGGACTCTATGCGATTATTCTGGTTATAGGACTTTTTCGCTGGATGTCGATTGCCCGGCTTGTGCGGGCTGAAACCTTGACGGTTAAAGAACGGGAGTATGTTCTCTATGCCCGCTCGATTCATCAGAAGACCTTGTATATCATTGCCAGACATATTCTTCCGGCAGCGCTGCCGACGATTATTATTGCCGCCACAACAGGCGTTGCTAACGCGATTATGCTGGAATCAAGCCTGAGTTTTTTGGGACTAGGGGTTCAGCAGCCGGTTTCGTCTTGGGGCAGTATGTTAAACCGCGCCCAAGGGGTGCTTGCCACCGCGCCGTACATGGCGGTCATTCCAGGGCTGATGATCATCGGCACAGTTTATTCTTTCAACAAAATCGGCGGCGCGGTCCGTCTGCTGGTTGAACCGAAATCCCATGAAAGGAGCGCTGAACTATGAATGAATCTACGCCTCTGCTTGCCGTCAAAGGTCTGCGCTGCGCTTTTCAGGGAAGAAGTCCAAAGACTCCGGCAGTTGAAGTGGTACGAGGAGTAAATCTTACCCTATGGGAAGGAGAGATTCTGGGACTTGTCGGGGAAAGCGGGAGCGGCAAGACCATGACCATGCGTTCACTGATACAGCTTCTGCCGAAAAACGCACTGGTTCAGGCGGAAGCATTGAGCTTTGGGGGACGAAATCTGCGGGAACTTTCTGAAGAGGCTTTGCGGAACCTCCGGGGAAAAGAAATAGCCATGATCTTTCAAGACCCTATGACGTCGCTTAATCCCCTTAAAAGCGCGGGATTTCATATTATGGAAATTCTGATGCGCCATGCAGGAGCAACTAAAAAGGAAGCCCGGGCTGAAGCCGAGTCCCTGTTGGATCGGGCGGGCATTCCCTTTGCGCCGGACTATATGCGCCGGTATCCCCACGAGCTTTCCGGAGGTATGCGCCAGCGGGTGCTGATAGCGATGGCTCTTTCCTGCCGTCCCCGGCTCTTGATTGCCGACGAGCCCACAACCGCCTTGGATGTGACGATTCAAGCCCAGATTTTGTCCCTGATTCGGAGCTTGCAGCAAAAAGAGGGTATGTCCGTAGTCCTGATCACCCATGATCTGGGAGTAGTGGCGAATACTTGTCATCGGGTCGCTGTTATGTATGCAGGGCTTATTATGGAAGAATGCAGCGTTGAAGAACTTTTTGCAGTCCCTCTGCATCCCTATACCAAAGCGCTGCTTCGGTCTCTGCCCCGAATAGAGGAAACGGAAAAAACACGGCTTTTGCCGATTGAAGGACAGCCTCCTTCGCCGGCGGAGCCGCCTCCGGGCTGCCCTTTTGCGCCGCGCTGTCCTGAAGTTCATCAAGAATGTAACGGGTCTCTTCCGCTGCTGCGGGAAATTCCTGACAGGCGACAGCATTGGGTCCGATGTGTGCAGTATCAAAAGGAATTGTCCGGGAGAATTTATGAGACCTGATATCATCACCGTTGCTAATCTTGTCAAACAATTCACCCTTCCCCGGACGTTCCGTTCAGCCCTGCGTATCCGGGCGGTAAACAACGTGAGTTTTTCAATATCTCGGGGCGAAACCTTCGGGCTTGTCGGGGAAAGCGGCTCAGGAAAATCCACCCTGGGACGGACGATCCTGCGGCTTTATGAACCAGATGCCGGGACGATACAGTATAACGGCGCGGATATTACGAAGCTCCAAGGACAGCGGCTTGCTCCTTACCGTCAACAGATGCAGATGATCCTCCAAGACCCTTATAGCGCGCTTAACCCGGCAATGCAGGTACGGGACATTATCGCCGAACCCCTGGGGCTCAGGGAAAAACGTTCTCCTGCTGAACAAGATGAGCTGGTGAAACTAATGCTCAAAGAGGTTGGTCTTCAGGAGCGGGACCTTCATAAGTATCCTCATGAGTTTTCAGGAGGGCAGCGGCAGCGCATCGGCATTGCTCGGGCCCTTATCGTTCATCCTGAATTTGTCCTTTGCGACGAACCTATCAGCGCGTTAGACGTATCAATTCAGGCGCAAGTAGTTAATTTGCTTGAAGATTTGCAGCAGGAATATGGGCTGACCTACCTCTTTGTAGCCCATGATTTGTCAATGGCCCGGTATATTTCCCACAGAATAGCAGTCATGTACCGCGGCGAGTTGGTAGAAATAGCGGAGTCAAAGGAACTCTATGGTCATCCTCTTCATCCCTATACGCAAATGCTGCTTGCTTCTATACTGATTCCGGATCCAAAACAATCCCGTACCCGTCCTCTGCTGGCTGAAGCTGTTGAAGCAGCGGATGCCTCTGGAACATCCCCCCAAGGGTGCGCCTTTTTCCTGCGCTGCCCCCGAAGAGCGCCCTCCTGCCGAGAGGAAAGCCCCGGTCTCGCCGTAATCGGGAAAGACCACAGCGTCGCTTGCTTCCGCGCCGGGGATTAACCAATCCCTTGAAGGGAGCTGACGAACTAGGATTTCAGCACTACTTCAGTACGTCCAAAGCCTCCTATTTCAGGACGGGAAAAGTAATAATCCGCTACTTGGGGCTGAACCTTGAGGAATTCGTGAACTCCTCGTTGCAGTATGCCGTCCCCCTTGCCGTGAATTACTGAAAATTCCTGAAGTCCTGATAAAACCGCCGCGTCAAGCTGCCGCTGTAATGCGTTCAGCGCCTCTTCAAGATGCATACCCCGCAGGCTGATCTCAAATTGGGGAGCGGTGTGGGGTGTTAAATCCGGTACAGCTATGATAGGTTTTTTCTCGGTTTTTGAAGGACTTAGGGGGCGAAGGTCTTTTTCTGGAAAACTCATCCGCAGGGAACCGATTTCCACAATCCAAGACCCTTTCTTATCTGCTCTAAGCACTGTGCCGGGACGTTTATATTCCGCAGCCCAAACCTCTGTACCCGGCTCAATAGGATGTTTTTGGGTATGCGGCGTATCTTCGGGATATTCAGTTTCAAACCGCCGGAGGTCTTCTTCAAGAATCCGCTGTTCTTCCGCTAAGTCGGCGTCTTGCATAGCAACGGTTTTTTCCAGTTCTCGAAGAAATTCCTTAACTTTGAGGGTTTTTTCTCTGGTGATTTCCCCTTCCCGGACTTCCCGAACCAGATTTTCCAAGGTTTTTCTGCTTTCTTCCAGCAGCTTTCGGAAATTTCCCATTGCGCCGGCTTTGAGTTCCGCCTCCTTCTGCCTGAGCCGAAGCTCTTTAAGATCGGTTTTCCGCCGTTCCTCCCGAAGCCTGTTTTCCTCAAATTTCCGCTGTTTTTCCGCAGCGTCCAGTTCTTGATGTTTCAGTTTCAGCCCGTTAATGAGGGCTGAAACATCAGACCCTTCTTCCTCCAGATATGACCGGGCCCGGCGGATAATGTTTGATTGCAGTCCGTTTCGAGCGGCAATGTCTACCGCCCGGCTTTCTCCCGGAACGCCCAGGAGAATTCGATAGGTAGGAGAAAGGGTTTGCCCGTCAAATTCTACGGAAGCGTTTTCGACCCGGGCCCTGGTATAGCCGTAATTTTTCAATATTCCATGGTGGGTGGTGGTAATAAGCCGAACCTGTTTTTCAATGAAATAATCGAGGATAGCCATCGCAATAGCGCTTCCCTCTTCCGGGTCTGTGCCGGAACCAAGCTCGTCCAGAAGAACCAGAGAATTTTCTGTGGACCCTTGAATGATAGCCCCAATATTGGTCATGTGCGCGGAAAATGTTGAAAGGGACTGACTCAAAGATTGTTCGTCTCCAATATCCGCGTAAATCCCGTCAAATATCGGCAGCGCCGTGCCTTCCTCTGCGGGCAAAGCAAGTCCGAACTGGTTCATCAACGCAAAAAGCCCTACGGTTTTGAGGGTTACGGTTTTTCCGCCGGTATTGGGTCCGGTGATGATTACGGTTCTTGTATCTTCCTGCATGGCAAAATCAATCGGAACCGCCTGAAAACCCAGCAGCGGATGCCGGGCATGTTTGAGAATTAGACCTTGATCGGGGAGAAGGGCGGCAAAACATCCTTTGGTTTCAAAGGAATACCGGGCTCGGGCCCGAATGGTTTCTATATAAAGGATGCGCTGATGAAATTCCCTCAAACGTTCCCGATGCACCTGAATTCGTTGGGTCATTTCTCTGATTACCCGCAGTATTTCCGCGTCAAGTTTCCGGCGTTCAATAAGAATATCATTATTTTTTTCCACTACTTCAGCGGGTTCAACAAACAAGGTTTGACCTGTGGCGGAAACTTCATGAACTATCCCTTTGATCCGAGTCCGGAAATTTGCCTTTACCGCAAGCACAATACGCCCGTCCCGCTGAGAAGGAATCGTTGATTGGAAAATATGCCGTATATCCTCATTGAGGGTATACCTCGCAACAAGCCCGTCCAGCTCTCGGGTCAGATTCCGAATTCGCCGGTTTATCTCCCGAAATTCAGGAAGGTCTCGAAGATTGCCCTGCCGATCCAGCACACGGAACACTTCACGGGAAACTTCGGTACAATCCGGCGCTTGGGACCCCAAGATATGAAGCGGATTTTGGATGTCCGGGTTCCCTCCGGGTCCGGGGCTTTTGATAAGCCAATTTTTCAAGGTTTCCCCGCGATCCACAAAAAGCCCCAGGGCGTAAGCCTCGTCAATTTCAAGACTCGTTCCCTCAAGGTCAAGTTTAGGCAGTAAAAAACCTATAGCCGGGAGGCTTTCCCGTTTTTCCTCGTCTCCTGAATTAATACGGGCTGTTGCGTGGGAAACCAAGGTTTTCAATTCCGCCACTTCCTCAAGAGTCTGCCGGGGAACTTCCTCAAGAAGCTGTTGAGCCGCTTCTTCACTCATCGCGGCTTCCGCGACGCTCTTGCGAATAGCATCGAATTCCAATAATCGTAACGTTTTTTCATGTATCATTTTTATCTACCATATATTTTTTATGTCTGCTGTTCCACGCCTAATGCCGGGGTTTTAGGGCAGACCGGATAATTCATCTTGAATTCTAAGAAAACTTTCATAGCGATCTTCGTGAATCACCCCGGCGGCAACGGCTTCCATGATTTTACACCCCGGCTCGGTCTGGTGAGAACAGGAGCGTCCGAATGTACAGGTTCCTACCAGAGGCGCAAACTCCCGCATATAAAGGGGTATATCCGCCGGCCCGGCCCCTTCCGGCACAAACCGCCGGATCCCCGGAGTATCAATAATAAAGGTCTGTCCTTCAGTACCGGGGATTTCCAGCATAACTGACATCGTAGTTGTATGATTCCCGCGATCATATTTTTCATTGAGCCTGCCAATACGGATATTGAGTTCAGGAATCAGAGCCTTGACAAGACTCGACTTTCCCACGCCGGACTGACCGAGAAGAACTGAAAAACGATTTTCTATCATAGTCCGGACTGTATCCATTCCTTCTCCGGTGAGGGCTGATACGGGGATCACCGAATAGCCGATACGGGTAAAATCATGCAGCCGCTCTTCCACGTCAGGATCATCCCCGGCAAGATCATACTTGTTGCAGATAATCAGCGGAGCAATGCCTGCAATCTCAGCCTGAATGAGGAGCCTGTCAAGAAAACGGGGTCTAAACGGCGGCGAAGCAGGAGTAGTAACGCAAAGCAGCAGGTCTACATTCGCCGCAAGGACTTGAACTTCCGCAGACCTATGGGGGCTAATGCCTTTTTGGAGCCGATTAAGACGGGTAAACACATTCCGCCGTTTTTCCATGCCCAGAATCAATCCCTGCTGGGGGCAGGCAGGATCAAACTCGAAATCAACCCGATCCCCTGGGGCTAAGGGGTTGAAATATCCTTCCAGCCCTTTCAGAACCTTGCCCTTGATACGGCAGATTACCTCAGGTTCAACCGATTCTGGCGCATCAGGCTTTATGGTAAAAATATTTCGGGAACCCCGAATCACAAGACCTTTCATCCCTGTCTATCCATTGCATAATGCTTCAAAAGCCTCTTCCTGCGCCTTCTTTTGTCCCCTGGTCTGGGAACAAAACCGCGGATTAATGGAAAACCAGATGCAAAAAGCGATCCTTTCTTTATCTGCCGGCAATTCGCCGTAATTTCCGGCAGAACCGGACAGATAGAACCGGCAATTCCGGCAGTTCCGAAGCGCTTTTCCGCAAACCAAACAATCCATTGACCTTCCAATAGGTTTTTCTTCTTGAATAGAGGACATCCCCAATACCAACGCATACTTTATTATACCCCGGAACAGTCAGCCTATCAATACCGGGATGAATCTGCTATCAGCCGCCCTCTATACCCGAATCCGGGTAACGAGGGGGATGCTGAATACAAATTATTTTAATAAACAAATTGTATCACTAAACTATTTGTTGACAATATTATATCCTTTTGATATGTTTCATTACATTGGAGCGTTACGGTATGCAGACTATTAATCGGATACGGCTGGGAATTGTTCTGTTTGTTATAGGCGCGCATGGGCTTCTCCTGTATAGTATTGGGTTTACCATACAAACCGAGGTTCAATCAGTTCCTGTTTCGACTGAAAAGGTTATACGATTAGTGAATATCCTCGAGGAAGCGCCGCCGCCCTTGCCTAAGCCGCCGGTCCAATCAGAAAGTCCGGGACCAAAGCCGTCAGTCCAGAGAGAAAATCCGCCGGACCTGGTTTTAGCCCCTTCAGAGGCGGTTGCGGAAATCCTGATCGAAACCGAGGTTTTTACGCCTGCGCCGGTTCAGTCCGCTGAATTGATTCCAGTACCGGAACATACCCAAAGGTCCGGATCACCCCTCAGTACCAACCAACCTGATACGGGTAATAAGGCGGAAGAAGCCGCAGCCAAAACAGCCTATATAAAACATAATCTTGACTATATTCAGCGCCGTATCAGAAATAAGCTGGTATATCCTGCCCAAGCCCGAAGAGCCGGAATCGAGGGCGTTACGGAAGTAATCTTTACCATTCATCTGGACGGCGGGGTGAGCGGCGTTTCAGTGAAGACAAGCAGCGGACAAAAGATACTCGACCAAGCGGCAATAGACGCTATCTATGGGGCGGCGCCGTTTCGTCCGCCTCCGGTACAAGCGGTCATTGCGGCGCCGGTTACGTTCAAACTGCGGTAGAAAAAAACAAAAAAAATGTATTTTACTAAACGAATTATATTGACTAACAAATTGTTTTTTTATACAATACGATATATATGAAAAGAATTCTTAAAATAATTGGCGCGGTTTTGGCAACAAGTCTGTTGGTTTTTACAGGCTGTGATATCGAAACCGAAGACGGACTGGCGGTCAACCGAGCGCCTGGAGCATGGACTGTGGTCGATTTGGACGACGACTCCATAGTCATCAATAAAATCTCCTATGGAAACGGCGTGTTTGTCGCGGTAGGACGAAAAGGCTCAGGATCAGCCTCAGTATCCTATTCAGGGGTGTCAAGCGACCTTGTAAACTGGACAGAGACTACTGATACAGCCGCTTTTGGAACCGACAATATGCACGGTTACTTTGGAGGCGGTTCTTTTGTGGCTACCGGCGCAAGCAGCGGGAATTATCATTGGGCGCAATCTTCCGATGGGGATTCATGGCAAGGTATGGGTACTTCGAGTACCAATTTCAATGCAAAAGGCGGGGTTTTCGGTTCTGGATATTGGCTCCTCAGCGGAAGCCAAGGCAGAATAGCCTATAGCGCTAATCTGACTGCCTGGACAACCCTTACCGGTACAGCCACAACCTTTACCAACACTGGTCCCGCCGCATATATCAACTCCGTGTCTTATGGGAACGAGGTATATGTAGCCGGCGGCGGTTCAGGACATATCGCATACGCCGCAAACCCTACTGGTTCTTGGACCGGAGCGGTCGGACCGGAAAGTATTTTCAGTTCAACCGGCTTTGTTAATTCAATAGCCTTTGGGGGAGGGCGTTTTGTCGCGGTCGGCGGTGTGGATAACGCAGTTGGTCAAGCCGCGTTATCCGCAGACGGACAATCCTGGACCGCCCCGCCTACGTTGCCTTTTGGTACGGTAAATACCCAGATGACCAGTGTAGCCTATGGGAATGGCGGGTTTATCGCCGCGGATTCCTTGGGCAGAGCGTTCTATTCATCTAATAGTGGCGTAAACTGGTCTGCGATTGCTAATAACGGATTCCAAAACGATAACACCCCAATTTACGGCATCTGCTACAGCAGTGAAAAAGGCGTATGGGTCCTTGCGGGAGCAAACGGCAGAATAGCCTATTCGTTTGAAAACTAAACAAAACCCGGGGATTTGATATACCAAATCCCCGTCCCGTAGAGGCGGGGATACATAAGGAGTCATAATGACAAAAACAAACCTGCTCTGGAAAATATTAGTTTTATGTATAACTATGGGGGGAGGTATCTCTCTCATCTTTACCGGCTGTCCTACTGAAGCTGAATCTGACGAAGACGAATCCGGCAATGAACCTAAACCCGGAATTTACATGGAACCTGGATCCATCCAATTCACCGGCGACGAAGACCACCCCTTTAATCTTGCCGCGGCTTTTGCATGGCTTAAAGAAAACGCGCTGCTTAACACCCATTACCGGCTTATCCTTGGAGAAG
>JAITHD010000095.1 GCA_031280155.1 Treponema sp.
TTTCTACTAGACGGCGTTCAATAAATAAGTATATAATACAAAATTATCGAGATAACTATGTTTAGAAAAAGCAGCAAAGAAAAAACCGATACGTCTTCCCTTCTCTATCAGGGAGTTCAAGCATTGCTTGCCGAAAGCAGGCGCTTGCTGAATGAAAGCGCCTCAAAAGATTTATCGGTTATGACACAAACCGCCGGACTTCCGCCGGAAATTAAAGAGATCCTTGACAATTTATCCGGCGCGGTTCAGAATTATCAAAATAGAAAGCAGTATGAAATTCTGAAATATAATTTGGCAAATAAGGCGCTTAAAACCGGCTTGTGGGATATGGAGGTGGTAAGCGGCGACCCGGTCAATCCGGACAACACATTTGTATGGTCAGACGAATTGCGCCGTATGCTGGGGTTTACGAATGAGAAAGATTTTCCTAACAAACTTAACAGTTGGAGCGACCGTCTTCACCCGGAAGATAAAGACCGGACCATAAACGCTTTTATCAGCCATCTGTCGGATCGTACCGGCAAAACCCCGTATAATCTTGAGAACCGTCTGCGAATGAAAACCGGCGAATACCGTTATTTCCATGCCTTAGGCGATACTGTGCGTGATAAGTCAGGGGCGCCTTTACGAGTGGCCGGTCTTTTGATGGATATTGACGAAGATAAAAAACGCGAAGAACAGACAAAACAGGTAGTGGAGAACATCAAGCAGGCAACGAGTGTTATTGATGAAATCAATAGTTTGGTGCATACCTTAGATGCCGGAATCGACTCGAATACGGCGTCGGTACATGAATCTTCGGCTCTGACTGAAAAAATAGTGACCAATCTCAAACAAACGTCAGAAATTTCCAAAAGAGAACATGAATCTATAAAAGCGTTGATAGAAAACGCCAGCCGGGGGCAGGAATCCATGCGGGGTACCATTCAATCTATACAGGATATTTCTCAATTAGTAGATGGTATTTCACAGGCCATCGCCATTATCAGCGGAATTGCGGCTAACACCAACTTATTATCCATGAATGCGGCAATTGAAGCCGCCCATGCGGGAGACGCCGGCAAGGGGTTTGCGGTAGTTGCCGGTGAAATACGCCGCCTTTCAGACACCACGAGGGAAAATTCAATAACCATTTCCCGGACATTGAAAAATATTATCGGAGGAATAGGGGTTGCAACAAAACAATCCGGCGATACGGATGTCAGGATATCGGAAATATCCAACGAGATAGATCGTTTTGCTCAAACCATGACCGATTTGATTAATACCTTTAATGAACTAGCCGTTGAAAGCAGTGAAATTATAAACGCCTTTAATAAACTTAAAGAACAAAGCGCCGGGGCTAAAGCCGGTTATAACCAAATGTTGATAATGACTGCCAAACTAAACGATGCGCTGCTTGGGCTGAATGCAATCAAATTGAAAAAATAGGCATTACATCGTTAAGGCGCAATAAAAACGTCTTTAGTCCTGGGGCAACTGACAAGGCTTTACCTCCTTGAACGTAATAACGACTTGGTCACCTTCATAGCCTGTATTGTATGTCAGCTACCCCCGCCTAAAGGTTTTTTCTAGGGCTTGGGTCGGTTGTCCGGCTTGCTCCCCAAAATTTCTACATAAAAAACCGCAAGAATATAATAAAAGCAATCCATTCCCTGCGGTCATAAAAACTACGGTATATACGGTAATGTTCCGGGAACTTTTCTAAAAGGGTCTGTACCGTACTCGGTAGTTCGGGAAAGCAGAATAGTATCAAGACTGGTACATTCGGCAAAAGCGTAATTCCCAATCCGCTTCAAGCCTGCCGGCAGTGTAAGGGCAGCGAGATTAGAACACCGATAAAACGCCCGGTCCCCAATCGTTGCCAGAGACAAAGGAATGGTAATACTCGTTAAACTATTGCAGTTGTAAAACGCCCGGTCCCCAATCGCGGTTAGCCCTTCCGGGAATATAACCTCAACAAGGTGAAACCCATTTGAAAAAGCGCTCTGTTCAATACGATTCACCTGAGACGGAACCGTATAGGCGGCATCCTCTTTTCCTACCGGATACGCAATCAGTACCGTACCGTTTTTATTGAACAAAACTCCCTCTATGCTGGAATAGTTCCGATTATTCTGAGCAACCGTAATAGCGGTAAGACCTGTGCAGTCAGCAAAAATATTCCCTCCGATACTGGCGACCCGCGCCGGAATGTCGATGCGCTCTAGTTGAGAACATCGAGAAAACCCTCCTTCCCCAATACTGGTAACGCTGTTGGGAATAGTAATTCCCGTCAAGGTTTTACAATTCATAAATGCGTAACTTCCAATCTTGGTAAGACCTTCCGGGATTATAACTGACTCAACCTGAGTATTGCCGAAAGCGTTGTCTCCAATCTCAGTAAGCTCCAAATCAGACGTAATTTCAACATGCCCTCCAGAACCGATATACTTGACCAGAACAGTTCCCTGTATGAGAAAATCTCCCTTGGTAACAATAGGAGCGCCCTCAGGAGCGGTAAAATCAGTAATTATCTCTTGTCCAAAAAGCATGAAACAGGAACCTAAAAATAACGCCAAAAAGCTGATTTTTCTCACCATACTATGCCTCCAATAGCTTGTCTTTTTAGTATAATAACACAGTATCCGGCTTATGACAAGAAGCAAGCCGAATACGGTATTCCTCAAATCCGCAGCCGCGCCGCGTCGTGATAGGCTTCAGCCCGCAAAGCCTTAACGGATTCATCCATAAGATAGTCGTCAAACAGCATCATCCGATCAATGAGTCCTGTCGGAAGCATCTCCACAATCCGATTCGCCACGGAATTGACAAACTGATGATCATGAGAGTTAAACAACACGACGCCCTTAAACCCAGCCAGCCCGTCGTTGAGGGCGGTAATGGCTTCAAGATCAAGGTGATTCGTCGGCTCGTCCAGAATCAGCACATTCGCCCCGGAAAGCATCATTCGGGCAAGCATACACCGAACCTTTTCTCCGCCGGACAAGACGTTTACCGGCTTTAGGGCTTCGTCCCCGGAAAAGAGCATCCGTCCCAGAAAGCTCCGTACATAGGTGTCATCCTGATCCGGCGAATATTGCTTGAGCCAATCCGTAATCGACAGGTCTTCGCTGAACCACGGAGTATTCTCTTTGGGAAAATAAGAAAAACTGGTCGTCTGCCCCCAAGCAAACGTTCCGCCCAACGGTTTTTGCGCTCCTGCAATAACCTCGAAAAGCGCGGATTTTGCCTGATGTTCAACCCCGACAAAGGCTATCTTATCTCCTTTATTGACTGTAAGGGTAAGGTTTTTTAGAATTTCACCGGCTTCTGAGGAATAAGAAAGATTTTCGATTCTCAGTACATTGTTGCCGATTTCCCGTTCCGGCTTGAATCCGATATAGGGGAATTTTCTGCTCGTAACCGTAATGTTTTCCAGATCCAGCTTTTCGAGAACTTTCTTGCGGCTTGTGGCCTGTCGGCTCTTTGACGCATTAGATGCAAAGCGCTGGATAAATTCTTTGAGTTCCCGGGCTTTTTCTTCCCGCTTTTTAAGCTGATCCTTGGCGTGCCGCTGAAGCATCTGGCTCATCTGATACCAGAAATCATAGTTTCCAGAATACGCGGTAATTTTCCCAAAATCAATGTCGCAAATCTGGGTACAAACCGCGTTAAGAAAATGCCGATCATGGGAAACCACGATTACCGTATTGGGAAAGTCCATGAGAAAATCTTCAAGCCATGCGATAGATTCCAGATCAAGCCCGTTAGTCGGCTCGTCCAGAAGCAGAATATCAGGATTCCCAAACAATGCTTGGGCTAACAGGACCCGAACCTTCTTGGATTCGTCCAGTTCAGCCATTGTCTTTGCGTGATCTTCCTCCTCAAGTCCAAGACCGGAAAGCATCTGTCCTGCTTGGGCTTCCGCTTCCCAGCCTCCCAGCTCGGCGAAATCCCCTTCCAGTTCGCTGACCCGCAGCCCGTCGGCTTCGGAAAAGTCCTCCTTGGCGTAGATGGCTTCCCGCTCTTTTTGGACAGCATAGAGTTTCGGATACCCCATGATCACAGTCTCAAGAACGCCGAATTCTTCAAACCCAAAATGGTCTTGCCTAAGAACCGCAATCCGCTCTCCTTGAGTAACCGCGATTTCCCCTTTGTCGTGTTCTATCTCGCCGGCAAGAATTTTCAGAAACGTTGATTTGCCCGCTCCATTAGCCCCGATAATCCCGTAACAATTACCCGGAGTAAATTTGAGGTTCACATCCTTAAAAAGAGTCCGCTCCCCATAGCTGAGACTCACGTCGGTAATAGTAATCACTGATCAATCCTTCTTGAATAAACCGAAAATACGGGTAAAAAATCCCTTTTTACCCGCCGCCGGCGCAGGGGTTGGTCTGGGAGGCTCTTCTCGAGAAGCCTCTGTTTCTACAGGCTTCGCCGCTGGGGTTTCCCGCAGGACCGAGTCTGTCGAAGCCTTCGGGAGCGGAGGTATGAAAGACTTTTCCTTTTGGAGTTGCTCTTGTTGGAGTTCCTCTTGAGGGCATTTTTTTTCTCCCTCTCCTCGACCGGGCTTGTCTGATTTGCTCCGTTCCCGCTGCCGCCGGCGGTTTGCCTCCGGATCGCTCCCAAGGACTCCTATATTCGAGGCGTTTCGGTTTCTGGTTCCGTATTTTTGTTTATAGTAGGCCATTCTTTCGTCAAAGGAAAGATGAGAAATATCCGTATCCCCAACTTCCGGGAATTTTCCCTTGACCAAACCGGCTTTTTGGGAAGACTGGCGGTTTTCACCGCTTCGGCGTTCTCCTTTTCCGCGGGGAACTCCGCGTTCCCGAGATCCCCGGCGGCCGTTTCGTTCAGTACGGTTACGGCGTTTGCTCTCCGGCGTTTCCTGCCTTCTGGAAGTCCCTCGTTTTTCCTTGGACCCTTCATGAAAATTTTCATAAAAATCCGTTTGTATCCGCATACCTTCACTCTTATCCTGGACGTAAAGTCCTTCTCCGGCTGTTTCCGAATAGATTTTCTTGCCGATATATTTTTCAATAGCCGGCAGTTCATATACATCCTGCTCGCTTACCAAGGTGACCGCTTTGCCGGTCTTGCCCGCCCGGGCGGTACGCCCGATACGGTGTACATAATTTTCCGATTCTGTCGGCAGGTCAAAGTTTATCACCAGCCCAAGTTCCGCTATATCAAGTCCCCGAGCAGCCACATCGGTAGCTACCAGATACCGCACGGTTCCCGCCTTAATATCATCAATAATCTTGAGCCGTTTAGACTGGGGTAAATCTCCGATGATAAATTCGCAGTTGTATCCGTTGATTTGCAGGCGTTTAGCGACGATTTCAGTGTGCCGTTTTGTATTACAGAAAATGACGGCGTTTTCAGAGGATTCGCGCTCAAGGATTCCAAGGAGCAGTTTCATCTTGTTGTCTGACGGCACATGATAAATACACTGCTCCACCTCGTCAACCGTAACGGTTTCAGGAGTGATTTCTATTTCAAAAGGCGATTTAGTATACTCCCAGGCGAGATTCTTGACCCAAACATTAAGGGTAGCGCTGAACAGCATAGTCTGCCGCCGGTCTGCCGGGGGAACTACTTTGATGAGCTTCCGCAAATCAGGATAAAATCCCATATCGAACATCCGATCCGCCTCGTCCAGTACGAGAAAAGCAGTTTCCATGAGGTTCATAGCGCCGGATTGATTCAAATCCAGAACCCGCCCCGGAGTTCCTACAAGTATCTGTACATTATCTCGAAGCATCTGCTGCTGCTGGGCGTAACCAACGCCTCCATAAAAGCTGCCCGTCTTGAAGGGCAGATAGGTTCCCAAGCGTTTCGACTCTGCTTCGACTTGAACCGCCAATTCTCTGGTAGGCACCATGATAATTGCCTTTTTTCCATGCAAGAGCGGCTCGGTAAGGAGGCGTTGAAAGATAACGATTAAAAACGCGGCGGTTTTCCCCGTGCCAGTCTGGGATTGGACATAGAGATCTTGACCTCCAAAGGCGTTGGCAAGGACTTGTTCCTGTACCGGCGTACAGGTAAGGTATTCCGCTTCGGCAATACCCCGTTGGAGGTCGGGGTGTAGGTTTAATTCCTTAAATTCCATATTATATAGTATTTATACCGTATTTTGGGAATAATGAACAGAGGGAAGTATAGTCAACTCCCCCACGTTTTCGGTGCGCCGCGCTAGGCCCAGGCTTTTAAAAGAGATATGGGGGGACAAGTCCCCCCAACCCCCCCATAAATGCTTCCCGCCCCGGGGCCTTTCGCTGTAAAAGCGCCATGAGGGGACGGCTTCGGGGAAGTGGGTGATAACGGACAGATGACCTATTCTCAAGAAATCCCGGAAGGGACAGGGAAAAACCGGCTGTACATTTAATAGGTTTCAGCGCATAATACTCGTATGCGTCCATTTGAAGTAGTTTCATCTTTCAGTCCCGCAGGAGATCAGGGAGAAGCCATTGTCGCTTTAGCCGCAGGTATTGCCGCAGGTGACCGGTTCCAGACGCTTCAAGGTGTTACCGGTTCAGGCAAGACCTTTACTATGGCGAAGATTATTGAGGCGGTCCAGATGCCTACCCTCATTGTAAGCCATAACAAGACTCTGGGGGCTCAACTTTTTCGGGAATTTCGCGGATTTTTCCCGCATAACGCGGTAGAATATTTTGTATCTTACTACGATTACTATCAGCCTGAAGCGTACGTTGTGAGCCGAGATTTGTATATAGAAAAAGACGCTTCTATTAATGACGAGATTGAACGGCTGCGGCTTTCAGCTACCCGAAGCCTCATGGAACGGGAAGATGTGATCATTGTGGCTACTGTATCCTGCATTTATGGGCTTGCCACGCCGGAAGTGTACAAGAAAATGACCGCTGCCTTTGGGAAAGGCGAAACCCTTGATGTAGACGCCCTGATTCGGCGTTTAGTGGAACTCCAATACGAGCGGAACGACGCGGTTCTGGATCGCGGACGGTTCCGTCGGCGCGGGGATACTTTGGAGATTTATCCCGCTTATCTGGAAGAAGCCTATCGGGTGGATCTAGATTGGGATAGGATAGCGCGGATCCGCCGAATTAATCCTGTTTCCGGTGAGACTTTGGAGGATATAGATCGGGCATTGATTTATCCTGCCAAACAGTTTGTCATGCCCCAAGATATGATTCAGAGCGCTCTTGGACGGATCAAAGATGAATTAGCTGAACGGTATGAAGTTCTTATGAGTACCGGAAAAGAATTAGAAGCGAAACGCCTCAAAACCAAGGTAGAATACGACATTGAGATGCTCACCGAGATGGGCTACTGCCCAGGGATTGAAAACTATTCAGCTCCCTTGGCTGGACGGAACCCCGGAGAAGCGCCGGATACGCTGATTGACTATTTCCCCAAAAAACATCTGACGTTTATTGATGAAAGCCATGTAACCCTGCCCCAGCTTGGAGCCATGTACGCCGGAGATCGATCCCGGAAAGAAAATCTTGTTGATTACGGATTTCGGCTTCCCTGCGCTTTGGACAATCGTCCGTTGCGGTATGACGAATTTGCCGAGCGCCTTGACAAGACGGTTTATGTTTCCGCAACTCCGAGCAAAACCGAGATAGAACAGTCAAAGCGGGTGGTCCAGCAGCTTATCCGCCCTACAGGTTTGCTTGATCCGGAAATAGAAGTCCGTCCCAGCGAGGGTCAGATGGAAGACATTTACGCCGAGGTTCGCCGCCGGATTGCCGCAGGCGAGCGGTCTCTCATTCTCACGCTGACCAAAAAGATGGCTGAAGATTTGACGGATTATCTTTCAGGTTTGGGACTGAAGGTTCGGTATATTCACAGTGAAGTAGAAACCATTGAACGGGTAGAGATTCTTACCCAGCTTAGGCAGGGAGATTTTGATATTCTGGTTGGGATCAATCTTCTTAGGGAAGGCATCGACTTGCCGGAAGTTTCGTTTATTGCGATTCTGGATGCAGACAAGATCGGATTTCTCCGTTCTCTTACCAGTTTGATTCAGATTATCGGACGAGCCGCCCGAAACGCCGCGGGAAAAGTCATTATGTACGCTGACCGGATGAGCGACGCTATGCGGGAGGCTATCGCGGAAACTGATCGGCGCCGCACAATTCAGATCGCCTATAATAAGCGCCACGGCATTACCCCGACTACGGTAAAGAAAGCCATTACCGAAATTCTGACCCGCCGGGCAGCCGAAGAAAAAGCCGCTGCGGCCGCTTCAATCGACGTACTGATGAAATCCTACAATGTGCTGGTTCCGGGGCAGCGTAAACAGCTCATTGCGGCGCTGAATACGGAAATGCTGGAACACGCCAAAAACCTTGAATTTGAGCAGGCCGCGGCGATTCGGGACGCGGTTCAGCGGATCAAAGACCTTGGGAAGGTCTAACCCTAAAGCCCAATGTTTTAAGCCTTGGGTTTGGGAGCGGTTGTTATTGCAATGGTTCAACATGGATCGTCGCTATTATGCCGAACTGTTCTTGAATTCTTTTTTCAATATCCGTCGCTAACGTGTGTCCCTGTTCTATACTTTTATTTTTATCAAGCCGTATATGCAAGGTTAATTCTTTATGAACCACATAATTATGAATATGAAAATGATGTAACTGTAAATCATGCGGATATATGTTTTTAACCTCTTCGGTAATGCCGGCTATTAAATCTTGTCCGGGTTCTTCACCAAGCAGTTTTGTTATTGCTTCTTGTATAATTTCATACATTGCGTAAAACAACATTAAAGCGATAATAATACCCAATACGCTGTCAATCCACCAGAATCGGTTTGCGAACAAAATACCTGCTAGTACCGCTATTGAAGACAGCGCATCTGTTCGGTGATGCCACCCGTCAGCTTTTATACTGAGATTTCCGGTTTTTCTGCTGATATAAAAAGCGTACTGAGCTAATAATTCTTTTACTATTATTGAAATGATGGTAATAACAACAGCCGTTGTTCCAAATTGGACCGCTTCTCTATTCGTAAATTGAATTATTGCTTTTTTTAAAAAATCAAACGCAATAAGTCCAAGGAGAAACGCGATAAAAAGCGAAGTGATCTGTTCCCATCGTCCATGTCCGAAAGGGTGTTCTTTATCCGCTTTTTTTGATGAAAGTTTCACCCCAACCACGAGGATTATTGAACTGATAGAATCTGATAAGGTATGCCAGGCATCTGCGGCTAACGCGATAGAACCGGTCATAAGGGCGGCCCACAATTTCAGGGCAAATAACGCTGAATTGGTAATAACCGATACAATTCCCGCGATATATCCGGCTTTTATAGTATCTACAGTATTCATTATACCTATAAACTCTAATCTTTTATGTTTTAGAATGTCAAGAAAAACAGCATAAAATCATAGTTCGGCGATCCAAGGGTTACGGTGGTTCTACGGACTGTTCCGCAAGTCCTAGACGCAGAAACAGCCAGGGACCTCCGCAGGTCGCCCATAAACCTAACAGCCCATATCGGATAAAGCGTCCAAGTTCATAGTATGGCGATCCGGCGCCCCACAAGGGTATACCCGATGCTGTTCATACTGGTTTCTACGGTTCCCACCCTAATTCTTTGGAAGCCTTATTTCCTACTTCTTTGAGATAGGCGATAATCTCCTCTATTTTTGACGAATTCAGCCGGATAATCGGCGCGGAAAGACTGATCCCCGCCACAACCTGCTTTGTATAATCCCGAATTCCTACGGCGATACAGGTTACTCCGGTTTCACATTCCTCATGGTCTATGGCGTAGCCCTGTTCTCTGATTGCGGCGATCTCTTGTTTTAATGTATTCAAGTCACTAATGGTATGCTCGGTATAGCGGGGGAACCCGATTTTTTTTTCCAGTTCAAGAAGCCGCTGGTCAGAATAATTCATAAGATGCAGTTTTCCCACTCCGGTAGCGTGCATAGGAGCGATCCGCCCAATCCGCTGGAGGGTTTTCAACATCCGGTCTGGACCTTCTTCAGTAGCGATATACACCATTTGCATATCGTGTTCAACGCATAATGAGGAAGATTCATTAAAATGTTTGGCGACCTGCTTCACATACTTTGAGAGAGAACTTTGAAAAGGAAAATTTTCTTTAGTCCGAGCCCCAAGTTCGGTGAGTTTAAGGGTCAGGTAATAGCACGAGGTATTCGGATCCTGCCCTATATAGCCGAAGTCAATATAGGTATTCAAAAAACGCAGCAATGTACTTTGGGGTATACCAAGATTTTGAGCAATATCTTGAAGCCGGGCAGGGGTATGAATCTTTGTCATACCCTCCAGTATTTGTAACGCCTTTCTAAGAGACTGATTTTTTTTTATACCTTCACTGATCTGTTTCATATCCTTTTAGGTTTTTATCATAGAAAAACAGCTCTGTTTAGTCAAGATTATCCGGTTCGCCGTAAAATCCCTGCCTTTAGGACCGGGGCAGCCTGACAAACAGAATTTGGAACATTCTTAGCGGTACTCTTCCCATGCTTTGATTTCCAGCTTCGCCGTTCCAATGCCGGCGCCGGCATCCGCCAAGGCGTCGATAAATTCCCGGGCTACCTTGATGTTGGTAAACAGGGGAATGTCAAAATCAACTGCCATGCGCCGGATAATGTAGTCGTTTTTCAGTTCTGTTTCCCGGTTGTTTTTGGGAATATTGATAATCATGTCCACTTCCCGTCGTCTGATAAAGCCTGCAATATTCGGCTCCTTTGATTCCAGGGGCCAGTTGAGGGCTTTTATCGGAACACCGTTAGCCGCTATAAATTTTGCGGTGCCCCGAGAGCCGAAAAGCTCATAGCCCATTGCGACTAACTTGCGGGCAGAGTCCAAAAAATCAAGTTTATTTTCAATAGGTCCGGTGGAAAGGAGAATTCCCGGTCCCCGCCCGGCAGGTCCTTTAGGAATCCGGTAGCCCACAGAAAGCAGAGCCTTGAGGAATGCATCTGAAAAGTCCGTGCCGATACAGCCTACTTCGCCGGTACTGGCCATTTCTACGCCGGAAACCGGGTCCGCGCCGTGGAGCCGGGAAAAACTGAACTGCGCCGCCTTGACCCCCACCCATTCAAGGTCAAGGGCGGAACCTGCCGCCCGTTCAACATGTTCGTCTAACATTGCCTTGACTGCCAGTTCAATCATGTTGACTCGGCTTACTTTGGAACAAAAGGGAAAGCTGCGGCTGGCCCGCAGATTGCACTCGATAACCAGCACCCGGTTGCGCTGGGCCAAAAACTGGATGTTAAAGGGTCCGGTAATATCCAGGGCATCCGCAATCTGTTCGCTGATCCGCCGGATTTTCCTGATGGTTTCGATGTAGAGCCGCTGCGCCGGCAGCACCACCGTGGCATCCCCGGAATGAACCCCGGCGTTTTCAATATGTTCGGTAATGGCGTTAAAAAGAACATCCCCTCGCCGGGCAACCGCGTCAATTTCAATTTCCTTGGCATTTTCGATAAATTTGGAAATGACCACTGGATGTTCTGCGGAAACATCAACAGCAAGGCTTAAAAACCTTTCAAGGCTCTGGTCGTCCCAGGCGACGTTCATCGCCGCGCCGGACAGCACATAACTGGGGCGGATCAGCACCGGGTAGCCTGCTTCAGCGGCAAAGTCCTTTGCCGAGGCGAGTCCGGTGAGTTCCTTCCATTCAGGCTGCTCTATATTGAGTTTGTCGAGTAACGCGGAAAATTTGTTGCGGTCTTCAGCCATATCGATTGACTGAGGGCTGGTTCCGTAGATAAGGGTCCCAGCAGCAAATAACTTTGTGGCCATGTTGTTGGGAATCTGTCCGCCCATGGAAAGGATAATCCCGTCAGGACGCTCCCGCTCGTAAATGTCGAGAATCCGTTCCAGAGTCAATTCCTCAAAGTAGAGCCTATCGCACATATCGTAATCAGTGGAAACCGTTTCGGGATTGCAGTTCACCAGGATCGAATAACGCCCCAGGTTCCGGGCTGTCTGGACGGCGTTCACGCAGCACCAGTCAAACTCCACGCTTGAGCCGATACGGTATGCCCCTGAACCCAGCACCATCACCCCTCGTCCTGCAGGGCTGACGTCGTCGTCAGGAAGTCCCGCGCCGCCTGAACCTGCCGCTCCGTAGGTCATGTACAGGTAGTTGGTCTTTGCCGGGTACTCCGCCGCCAGTGTGTCAATCTGTTTAATTGCAGGCATTATACGAAATTCCTCCCGCAGCGTACGGACCTCCATTTCCGAAAGCCCCGCGAATTCGCCGATGCGGGCATCGGAAAAGCCCAGCCGCTTTGCTCTGGCAAGGAGTTCAGGGTTTAACAGGGGGAGACCTCGCCGCAGCATCTTTTCCGTTTCCAAAACATTCGCTATCTTGTGCAGAAACCATTTGTCAATTTTGGTGAGCTTGTGGATTTTTTCCACGCTCCAGCCTTCAGCTAATGCACGGTAGATGACAAAGACCCGGCGGTCTGTCGGATTTGCCAGTACGTCCCGGATTTTAGGGGCAATGCGGTTTTTCGCGGTTTCCAGGGCGAAACTGCCGCCGCAGAAAGAGTCTTCTCCCGCAAGTCCCGGCGCTCCGATTCCAGTCATGCGTAGGGCTTTTTGCAGGGCTTCCTCAAAACTGCGGCCTATAGACATAACCTCCCCCACGGATTTCATTTCAGAGCCAAGACGAAGATCAACGTTTTTGAATTTAGACAAATCCCAGCGGGGGACTTTGACCACGATATAGTCTAACGCGGGCTCAAAACAGGATTTGGTTACCCGGGTTATCCGGTTTTCAATGTCGATGAGCGAATAACCCAGGGCAAGTTTTGCCGCCACAAACGCCAGAGGGTAGCCGGTTGCCTTGGATGCCAAGGCAGAACTGCGGGACAGCCGGGCGTTTACCTCGATGATACGGTAATCTTCTGAAGCCGGGTCAAGAGCGTATTGGATGTTGCATTCCCCCACAATGCCTAAATGACGTATAACGTCAATGGCGATACGGCGCAGTTTGTGGTACTCCGAATCGGTAAGGGTTTGAGACGGGGCCACGACAATGCTTTCCCCGGTGTGAATTCCCAGGGGGTCAAAGTTTTCCATATTGCAGACCGTAACGCAGTTGTCAAAGACATCCCGGACTACTTCGTACTCAATTTCCTTCCAACCCCCAAGCCATTCTTCAACCAGTACCTGGGGCGCGGCGTTTACCTCGCTGGTTTTGGCAAATACCCGGTCGCACCGGCGCCGCAGTTCCGCCTCATTACGGCAGATGCCGGAACCCGCGCCGCCCAGGGCGTAGGCAACCCGGGACATCACCGGATAACCGATTTCCTTTGCGGCCTTTACCGCCTTGTCCGTATCGTTCACCGCGACGCTCCGAGGGCTCAGTGCGCTGATCTCGTTTAACCGGTTTATAAAACGCTCTCGATCTTCGGTGTCTTCGATGGTTTTAATCGGCGTACCCAGCACCTTTACCCCGTATTTGTAGAGCGTACCCTCCCGGTCAAGGGCGATGCCGCAGTTGAGGGCGGTCTGCCCGCCGAAAGAGAGCAGCAGGCTGTCGGGCTTTTCCTTTTCAATAATCTGCCGCACATATTCCGGCGTTACCGGCAGAAAGTAGGTGGCATCCGCCATGCCCTGGCTGGTCTGAATGGTGGCGATGTTGGGGTTAATCAGAACGGTTTTAATGCCTTCTTCGCGTAAGGCTTTGAGGGCTTGGGAACCGGAATAGTCAAATTCCCCAGCCTGCCCGATTTTGAGTCCCCCTGAACCAAGGACGAGAACCTTGCGGACTGTTTCTTTCAGCATATACCACTCCTGATATTCTCACCCGGAGGCACAGAAGCCCGGCGACATAACGCGGCTTGACAGCCCGGATATATTATTTCGTTCTGTGCATTATAAAAACAAATAGTGTTATTCAATTTTTTTCTCATATCTGGACCTCCGCGCCTCTGGGTGAGGGTATCCGGTAATGTGCCGCCTGCTCAATAAACCGGTCGATTAAAAACTCCGTGTCTCTGGGTCCGGGACAGCCTTCAGGATGAAACTGTACCGCCGAAAAAGGATATTCCGTTGAACGGATGCCCTCGATGGTACCGTCATTGGCGTTGGTGAACCAGACTTCCCAGCCTTTAGGCAGGGTGTCGTTGCGTACCGCATAGCCGTGGTTCTGACTGGTGATATAACAGCGGCTGGCGCCGGTTTCCACACAGGGCTGGTTCTGCCCCCGGTGTCCGTAGGGCAGCTTGTAGGTATCCGCCCCAGCCGCCAGCGCCATGATTTGGTTCCCCAAACAGATGCCGAAAATGGGTTTGCCCACGCCGAAGGCCCGGCGCACCATGGCGATTGTTTTACCGCAGTCTTTGGGGTCCCCAGGTCCATTGGAGAGAAACAGTCCGTCGTAGTCCAGTCCCGGAGCATCATAATTCCAGGGAAGCCGCACCAGCTCAACGTTCCGGGCAAGCAGACAGCGGTAAATGTTCGCCTTTGCCCCGCAGTCAACCAGCGCTATTTTCAGATGTTTTTTGCCGGTATGCGGTATTTTGCCCTTCGGCTGAAAGGTCTTTACCTCATTAGGTGAAACCGCAGCAACCGGGTTCAGCACCGCACCGGAATCAATCGTAATGTCTCGGCTGCCTTCCACAAGGATTTTTCCCCGCATAACGCCTCTTTCCCGCAGCCGCTTGGCAAGAGACCGGGTGTCGATGCCGTAAAGTCCCGGGACGTTTCCCTTCTCAAGCCAAGCCGAAAGGGTAGACCCAGAGGCGAAATGGCTCGGGTTATCGCAGAGTTCCGAGACTACAAAACCGGAAACCTGGATATGCCCTGATTCAAAATGTATGGGGATTCCATAGTCATCAAAAAACGGCTCCCCGGCGCCGGCGCCCGTTGTTCTGACCGGAACGCCATAGTTGCCAACCAACGGGTATGTGGAAACCAAAATCTGCCCCCGGAAACTGGGGTCCGTCAATGACTGGAGATAGCCGGTCATACCAGTGGTAAAAACCACTTCCCCGGCCTGGGAACGGGCTTTGCCGAAGGACCAGCCCGCATATTCCGAACCGTCTTCCAGTACCAGTTTTGCCCGCCTCCCTGTTTTTTTCAGAATATGGCTTTTTTTCATAAATTCCTCATAGCTTTACAGTTCTATTCATGGAAATAATATACTGATTTTATATCTTTTTCAATGTTTATTGAAAATATTGAAAAACTAAAAAGAAAAAACGATTTTTTCGGCAATTTATTGCCTTTGTTTATAGAAAACCTCTATTTTTCTGACCCAATAAAAGAAATTGCGAATCCTCCAAGGGCGCTGAGGATTGAAACGGCCGATACCCCGCTGATTGTTACGCCCCCAGGAGGAAACAAGACGATAACCGAACCCCCAACCAGCCCCAAAATAACCCCGTATGTTTGGCGCGGGACTTTTGCCATCAGGAAGCGTACTAAAGCCGCGCCGCTTAACAAGCCGGCTCCTATTCCCAGGGCTGTGGGTATAAGAAGGGAAATCTTCAAATCCGAAGCCGCGTACATAATGGTTCGGTACATGCCGGTAACTAAGAGCAGAAACGAACCGGAAATTCCGGGAATAATCATAGCTGTCGCCCCAAGAACCCCTGCTAAAAAGAGAAGCCCAAAGATCACCGGCGTAAGCTCGGTGTACAGAACCGATTCTTCTTGGGGCTTGAGAATCTTCATGTATACCATGAGGGACAATCCAATAAGTCCGCAGATTAGCCCTGAAAGCCCGGGAGTCCGTTTATTCGGGGCTTGTATCCGCCGGTACAGCATCGGGATGCTGCCCAGAATAATCCCGATAAAAAAAAAGTTTGTAGGAATCGGATAATTGGTAAAGAGAAAAGTAATGACTTTACTGAAAAAGATAATTCCCCCTCCGACGCCTAAACCCAGAGGAAGCCAGAACTTCCAGGACCCTAAAATCTTTTTTATGTCCGGGGTAATCACGGCAATCAGCCGGTCATACACATTACATACCACCGCGATAGTCCCGCCTGAAACCCCGGGTATTACATTCGCAATACCCAGGGCGATTCCAATTCCTATCAATTTGAGTAATTCCATAACCGTCTCTTTTGGATTCTCCAAACAGCCCGTTGTTTCAAAAGCGGACTGTCCGGGGTTTATTAATCCCTATTTCTTAGGGTGTTCGAGCTGGAGGGTTTTAGTCGGCTGATCGCAGACTTCCGGAGGTCCGTAATACTGAATAGCTCCGGGATAGAGGAAACTGGTTTTTACCGCCCAAACGTCTCGGTCGGCTCCAAAGGCTTTGAACGGCGCCCCTTCCAGTTCCACCAGAGCCTTTTTGATCACTGGTTTTTTGGAACCGTGCCGCTGTTCCATATTCATCATCATCGTGAAGGGAACTCCTCCGGCAATCCATTGATCCGCCGGAGCCACCAGATTCTTCACACTGGAAATATAACCGGTCTGTCCAGAAGCGATAAGCACAAACGCGCTGAATCCCAGGGCGTACCCGTAATCAGCGTCGAAATTAGAGGGAAACGCGCAGCGCCCTTCATAGCCGAAGAAGTGTCCCAAAGCGCTGAATTTGCCCTTATAAACTCCCTGTTCCTTGAGTTCTTCAAGGCGTTTTTGGGTCATTGTTATAAGCAGTTTTTCGGTTTCAATCAGCGAGACCTGAACGTTGCCGTGGGGATCCCGATCCATGAGAAGTTCTTTGGCAATGCTTTGGGGGAGCCGCCTCAATACTTCATGAGAAGCCGGGGAAAGTTTGGGACCGAGAAAATCGATCTGTTCCTTAAACCCTTCGATACTGAGCAGCGTCTTTTCATGAACCGCCAAAATATCATTGAGTTCGGTAATAAGCTGCTTCATCTCTGGTATGAACTCGACAAGCCCTTCAGGAATGAGGACTACCCCGAAATTTTCCTTGTTTTCCGCACGTTTCACAATGGAATCGCAGATATAATCCACTACCTGCTGGAGAGACCATTTCTTTGCTTCCAGTTCTTCTGAGACAAGACAGATATTGGGCTGGGTCTGAAGGGCGCACTCAAGGGTAATATGGCTTGCCGCTCTGCCCATGAGTTTGATGAAATGCCAATATTTCTTGGCGCTGTTTGCGTCGCGCTGGATATTTCCGATAAGCTCGCTGTAGGTTTTTACTGCGGTGTCAAAGCCGAAAGACGCTTCAATGTGCTGATTCTTGAGGTCTCCATCAATGGTTTTGGGACACCCGATAACGTGAATATCCGATCCCTTATCCAGAAAATATTCGGCAAGCAGCGCCGCATTCGTGTTGGAATCATCGCCTCCAATGACAACGACTGCGTTGAGACCGAGTTTTTTCGCGGTTTCCCAAGCGCCGGCAAACTGTTCAGGAGTTTCAATTTTCGTCCGTCCTGAGCCGATAATATCAAACCCGCCGGTATTCCGGTACTGATCAATGATGGAGTCTGTTAATACCAGGGTTTTATTTTCAATGAGTCCGCTCGGTCCCCCAAGAAGACCGTACAGTTTGGAACCGGGATTCCCCTTTTTAAGACCGTCATACAAACCGGCAATCACATTATGCCCCCCCGGAGCTTGCCCGCCGGAAAGAATAACCCCTACGGTTAAGGGACGTCCAATGGTTTCATTTGACCCTGCTTCAAACGTTATGACCGGCTTACCGTAGATATGCTTAAAAATTCGTTTTAATTCCTCTTGATCCCCGACGGCTTCCGTAGGCGCCCCAGGCTTGAGGGCGATATTGGCAAGGTCTCGGGATAAACTGGCGGGAAGTTTGGGCGTATACCCATAGCGGGCTTTTTGCAGCGCTGATACGTTCATATTCCTTCTCCTAAAAATAGTATTGACCCTATCATACTGGAAATATCAAACCTACGCAAGATTAAAACCCCTTGGACCACAGTTGCTTTTGGTAAAAAAATCTGCTGATTACGCTGATTTTCACAGATTAATCGGTGATAGACCGGAAACCAACCCTATTGCCAGTCTTTTGAAGCGTTCTTTTTAGTGTAATCCAGAGCCGTGGCTCCCCAAACGGTGGTGTTGCGTATTCTATAATTGCTATAAACAGCGTGTCCCCCAATATCTGACCTTGCTTTATTTGCTTGTCCCTCCGGTGCGTTAGAACCGTAGATGACGCCGCCGGTACCAGATTTGATAAATGTACTGCTGCTGTCCACATACACGCCGCCGCCATAGCCGGAAGCGGAATTTCCGCTGATAATACCGCCGTTCATGATAAATGTACCGCCCTTCACCCATACCCCGCCGCCGCTGTTGGTGGCGTTTCCGCTGATAGTACCGTTGTTCATAGTAAACGTACCGCCGCTTTTCACAGATACTCCGCCGCCGTCAACAGCGGCGTTTCCGCTGATAGTACCGCCGTTCATAATAAAGGTGCCGCCCTGTACCACAACCAGGGGCAGCCGGCTTCTGCT
>JAITHD010000164.1 GCA_031280155.1 Treponema sp.
GTATGTTTTTTGTTGCTGCACAGGAATTCCAATTTTAAGGCGTATATGTGCAGGATAATATGTATAAAAATCTCCGTCATTGTGCTTGGAGCTTTGATTGTATACTTCATAATGAACAATATAATTATTGCTGTATATGGAGGCCGCAAAGAATTTAATCTTGTAAAATGGTCTATATACAACAATAAATACGAACTTAGATCACTTGTTTTTATTTTTCTGCGTTATCTGTATATAATAACGCTTGGCGGCATTCCTCTTATTTTTGAGATAAGCTCGAAATTTCTTGCCCGGTTTGCACGGACAGGTATAAATGCTTTTACTACAGCCTTTGACCTGGCGGTAATATTCGGCAATAGTATTCTATTGCCGCTGATTGCGGTTTTTCTTGTTAAAATTGGAAAGAACGCCAAAAGAAAAATTACTCCGGAAAACCGTTTGCTATTCTTTTTAGCCGGTATTGGAATGTGTGCCCTGATTTTTATCCTGCCTTTAATGCCGGGCGGACAAGCTATGCGCTCCCAATTTACGCTCCCCTTCGCGGCGGCATTTATGATGTTCTATCTAATAACTGAATGTAAAAAATATTTTTCAAGAATAATTTTTGCCGCCGCGCTCCTTACAGCTTTTTATCAAGCGCAGACATCCGCACAATTATTTTATTCAGACCAAATTCGATACATGGCGGATGTACAATTGGCGATAGACCTGGACAAACGAATTACAGCCGTTCAGCAGAAAGAAGAAAAATTACCTGTTGCGCTTATCGGAGAATACAGCCCGACAATCATCAATAATTATATTAGAGGTGAAGCTCTGGGAATTTCAGTGTTTGAACGGGGTGCGTCAGATTATTCTGGTGGATCGGGTGATCATTATTCTGAAGCAGGCAATCAAGGTTTACCTTTTATGCGCTCATTGGGTCTAAATTATGAATTGGCGGATTATTCCCAAAGTGAAACCGCCCGTACGGCAGCGCTGGATATGCCCGCCTATCCAGACCCCGGCTGTGTCAAGCGCCTGCCGGGTGTAATTGTGGTAAAGCTGTCTGATAGTATATACCGCCGTGAATAGTTTTGTTTTGAACATAGACGGGTATGCTCTGAGCATATCCGTCTTCACTCTGAACATACCCCGGCGGGTGAATTTTATCTATACCAGTAGCATCTAACAAATTATTGCCGCCGGAGTACCGCTCAAAATATGCCGCTGGAAAATCCGCGGCATGAATGGGAACGGTACCCTTACCGTTCAGTACGAAACACACACAAAACCCTTAGCTTCAAAACGCCGGGTATTTAGCGTACATTTTCGGCAAGAACCTTGAGCAAATCCGCAGCCTTATCGTGGATATATTCCCAAACAAATACCCCGCCGAGACCTTTTTCCTTGACAAAATCCGTTAAACCCTGAATCGCTTCTTCGTCAGTATAGCTGATCCAGACGTCCCCGTTATAGAGATACGGCGCTTCCGCGTCGGCGTCCCAATAACGGGTATAACCGGAATCGGGTTTAAGCAGCTCTTCAATCTGATAGTAGCTTAACGAGCCGTCTTCAAAAGGCGTTGATGTAAAGGGCTGAAAAAGACCGTGAACCCCATTGTCCGCTACGCCCTGCCATGCTCGACCGTAAAACCCGAAACCCAAGATGAGCTTATGCGCCGGCACCCCCGCGTTGAGATAGAAATCCACTGCCTGCCGGGTACTCATGCCAGACGGATCCTTTGGATTGAGCGAAAGATTTGCATGATGTCCGGTAGTCGAACTCCAGCCTCCGTAATAGTCGTAAGCCATGAGCTTTAAGCCGTCCACAATATCCGCAGCCTCAACCGCAGCGTTAGCCTGAACAAACCAGGAACTGGCTGGCACCGCAGCGGAAAGCCCATACCGTTTGCCGGTCTTGGCGCCTAAATCATCCAGAGCGGCGCGAATATCTCTAAGCAGATGCACATAATTCTCCCGATCTTCTGGACGGGTTTTGATCCCCATATCCCAGCCGGGTCCTACAGGATATTCCCAATCAATATCAACCCCGTCAAGATCGTATTGTTCCAGCCATCCGCACACATTGGCGATAAAAGCCTTTTTCAGCGCTGCGTCATAAGCCATGTCAGAAAAGCCTTCGGCGCCCCAGCCTCCTACCGAAATATTCACCTTGAGCTGAGGATGTTTCGCTTTGAGTGCGCCGACTTCTTCCCAAAGATTCGAAAATATCGAAGTTTCTTCAGCCGACTCCCTAAGACTGGGAATATAAATACTCGAACCGTCAGAAGATTCAATCAGAGCAAAGGAAATGATGAGATCTGTCAGGTATATTCCATTAATCATGTCCGCAGTCCAATACGGATTATCTCCTTCTCGTATGTCTGAAGGCAGGGACCATGTTCTAATATAACTGGATACTCTGGCTTTTGCCCCTTCTCCGGCGGAACTTTCAGCAGGAATCTCGCTTTTTTTGTTGTTTGTCACACATCCGAAAAACAGCAATCCTGAAAAAATCATGAACGATACCGCCCAAAATATTCTTTTCATATAAACCTCCTCTTAATGATAGCTGATTACGACCTGGGCGTGGAGAAAAACCGGAAAACCCACGCCCCGTGGGTAGGTCTTTCAACTTTCTCATTATCACCTAGTCTTTGCCTAAATGTCAAAGGGTTTTCAACCTTATTCTTTACCGCTGTGCCGCCTTATATCCCCAGACCTAAAGGCGGAGGCTTTAGGGCGCTTGTGGTAAAAACCCTTGAGTTCTAAGAAGGACAGGAACGGTTTGGGCTTGACAATAGAAATAGGAATAACTACTATCCGCTAAGGAGTTATGAATGTTACTATCGAGTGTTTTTATTATCGGAGGAATCGCCCTTCTGATTTTTGGTTCAGATCTGCTTATCAAAGGAGCGGTCAAAATAGCCCAAAGACTAGGGCTTTCGCCGCTGGTTATCGGGCTTACGGTGGTGGCTTTCGGCACAAGCGCGCCGGAGATGGCTATCAGCACGGTAAGCGCCTTACGGGGAAGCGCGGACATCGCGGTAGGCAATGTGGTGGGAAGCAATATTTTCAATATCTGGATAGTCCTTGGACTGTCGGCGGCGATAATTCCTTTAACTGTGGATAAACAAATTATCCGTTTTGATGGTCCTATAACCATCGGGATTTCAATATTGATGTTTGTTTTCGCCCTGGACTTGCAGCTTGTATGGCTTGAATCCCTGGTACTGTTTGGGGGCATCATTACCTATGTGTCTGTTCTTATTAAATTAAGTGAAAAAAATAAGATTCCTGAGACTGACGCTGAAAAAGAAGCGCCTTCCCTAGAGGCTGTGAACAATCCGGGGCGCCAGGTCCTTATCGCTATCACCCAGTTTGTTATCGGTATTGGACTGCTGGTTGGGGGATCAAACGTCATGGTTCGGGGCGCGGTTGATATAGCTACAGCCCTGGGCGTAAGCGAGCTGGTTATTGGGCTTACTATTGTAGCCGCCGGCACGTCTATGCCGGAACTCGCCACCAGCGTAGTCGCCGCGGTTCGGGGAGAACGGGATATCGCGGTAGGAAACGCGATTGGGAGCAATATTTTCAACATTCTCGCGGTCCTTGGACTTTCAGGCATTGTTTCCTTCAACCCGATGATTATCGATCCTAAGTCTGTGACAACAGATATTCCTGTTATGATTGGGGTTATCGTCCTCTGTCTGCCGATTTTCGCGGCCCGCCAAACCTTGAATCGAATATGGGGAGTAGTGTTCGTACTCTTTTACATTGTATACACCATATATCTGATAGTGTCCAATCAGAATAATCCCGAGGCTGCCAGCCTCTGGCGTATGGGTTTATTCAGCGCTGTTGGGGCAAGCATTGTCATTGCCGCGGCGTATATGCTTATTAGCAGGAGAAGTCTTAAAAATCAATAAATCCGCCTATCAGTCCTGTCTGCTCTGTCCTCGAAGATGCGGAGTCAACCGAGCCGCTGGTGAAAAAGGCTATTGCCGAGAAACCAGCAGCCTGAGACTTGCGGCGGCCACAATACACCGGGGAGAAGAGCCGCCCCTTACCGGCGCCGGCGGGTCTGGAACGATTTTCATAACCGGCTGCAATCTGGGCTGCGAATTCTGCCAAAATTATCAGATTTCTCAGCAGGGAATGGGAAAGACGGTAAGCCCAGAAGAATTTGCCCGGATTTGTCTTGCCCTTCAGGAACAGGGCGCTGAAAACATCAACATTGTTACCGGAAGCCATGGAATTCCGGCGATTGCCCAAGGACTTGTTTGGGCCCGTTCTCTTGGATTACAGATTCCAATCCTGTGGAATTCTTCTGGTTATGAAAGCCTTGAAGCCTTGGCGCTGCTGGAAGACCTGATAGATGTGTATTTGCCGGACTTGAAAACCCTGGACAAAACCATTGGGAAACGCTTTTTCAATGCCCCGGATTATCCAGCCCACGCCCAAGCCGTGATACTGCGTATGCTGGAAACCCGAAGACTTAGTTTCAAATCAGTCCGAGGGAAACCGCTTTTAGTCTCAGGCGTTGTGGTACGGCATTTGGCTCTGCCCGACTGTCTTGAGTCTACCAAAAAGGCGCTTCAATGGTTCGCTGAACACTGTCAGGATAAGGCGCTGTTTTCACTTATGACTCAGTATACGCCGGTAGGACCCTCAAGCCTTACCCGATCTATAGATGAGGGGGAATACGAGCACATGACGCGGTGGCTTGAGGAATTCGATAGTATAGACGGTTTTTATCAAGAGCTGGTTCCTGATACAAGCTGGCTTCCAGATTTTACGCGGATTAATCCTTTTTCCTCAGAGCTTTCAAAACCAGTATGGCACTGGAAAACGAATTTCGTATAAGGCGTTTTTTCTTATCTTCTTTTTCTCACTTTTTCCTTGACCTTTATGCCTTTGGCTAAGTATGTTTTTAGTAATAGTAGACATACAAAAAATAATTATTTATAGAGAAAGGTGTGGAATTTTCATGTCAAACGATGCATATCACAATGAGAGCGGTAATGAGGATACTCTTGCGGAAGAAACTGTCCCAACTGAAGGAGCAGAGCCTCAAGAGGAGCTAGGCGAGACGGCGGAAGTTCCGGCCGCTGAAGAAGAAGCGGCGGCTTTGAAGGTTCAGCTTGCGGAACTCAACGATCAATATTTACGAAAAGCCGCGGATTTTGAGAATTTCCGGAAACGCATGAACCGGGAAAAACAGGAAGCTATTGATTTTGCCAACCAAAGCCTGCTCATTGACCTTATCCAAGTAATTGATGATTTTGAGCGGGCTATAAAATCCGCTGAAACCTCTAAAGATTTTCCCAGTTTTTATGAGGGAATCAGTATGATAGAAAAGCGTCTTAGTTCCCAGTTGGAAAATAAATGGGGTCTGAAACGCTATGATTCAGCGGGAGAGCCGTTTGATCCGAATCGGCATGAGGCGATTGGCATGGATAAGTCTCCAGATATAACCGAACCTGTGGTGCAGGAGGACTTCATTAAAGGGTATACCCTGAAGGATCGGGTGATCCGAGCCGCTAAAGTGAAGGTGCTTATGCCTGACCAGCCGTCGGAGCTAAATTAAACAAAGAATTTACAGAAATAAAGAAAAAAAGCTGATCAGAGCTTTAATTTATTAGTATATTT
>JAITHD010000173.1 GCA_031280155.1 Treponema sp.
TTGTCATATCTATCCTCCCTGTGATATACTACTTATAAACGTACCGTGGGACCCACGGGAATCTACGCTTGTGGAGATACAGTAAGACCGGGGAGCATGGGTTGGAACCGCCGTAAAAGTTCCCTGTAGGGAGTTTTTGCGAAAACCAAGCTATACCCCTGGCAGGTATCGTTGAACCAAGAATCCCCCGCCTTTAGGCACGGGGAGTGTCAAAGAGCAAGAAAATAAGTAAAAAAAATACCCAATCTCCAGAGTTTTTGAACCCTTGGGCTTTTTCTCTTTTACCTATTCTCTGCTAAGGGCAGTCCGTACTTACTTCGCTCGTTTATACGCTTTGATCCCTTGTCTCAGCCGGTCTGATAATTCCAAGCGGCTTACTCTGACCTGCTCCATTGAATCTCTGAATCTAAGGGTTACGGTCTGATTATCCTTAGTTTCATAGTCCACAGTAACGCAAAACGGCGTACCTGCTTCGTCCTGCCGGCGGTAACGTCTGCCTATAGCTCCGGCATGATCGTAATCAACCGCAAAATCTTCCTTGAGTTCGTTCCTGATATCCTGAGCAATCTCGGAAAGTCCGTCTTTTTTCATAAGAGGCAGGACCGCTACGGTAATCGGCGCCAGATTTGGATGAAACCTAAGCACAGTACGCCAATCGTCGTCGTTACCCTTATCCGCTACCTTCTCCTCGTCGTAGGCGTCGCAGAGAACCATCAAGAGCGTACGGGTCAGTCCAGCGGAAGTCTCGATGATAAAGGGAATATACCGCTCATTGTTGTTATCCTGATCGATATATTGGAGGTCTTTGCCGGAATATTCACAATGTCTGGTTAGGTCATAATTTGACCGGTTATGAATCCCCTCAAGCTCTTTCCAGCCCATAGGGAAGAGATATTCAATATCATACGCATCTTTAGCGTAATGGGCTAATTCATCAGGTCCATGCTGATGCCAACGGAGATGATCCATCTTGACTCCCAGCTTCTCATAGTAAGCCCAGCGGCGTTTTTTCCACTGGCTGAACCATTCCTCATCAGTACCGGGTTTTACGAAAAACTGCATCTCCATCTGTTCAAACTCACAGGTGCGAAAGATAAAATTCTTGGTAACAATCTCATTTCTGAAGGCTTTACCGATTTGGGCAATGCCGAAAGGAATCTTCATTCGATTAGACTGAATGATATTCTTGTAATTTACATAAATACCCTGGGCGGTTTCAGGTCGAAGATAAACAATATTAGCCCCTTCCTCTACAGGACCAATATGAGTTTTGAACATGAGATTAAACTTCCGCGTATCCGTCAGTTCTCCCCCGCAGTCAGGACACTGTTTAACGGCTAGATGCCCTTGGGGAATCTGATCCGCCCGAAATCGAGCCTTACACTTTTTACAATCCACCAGGGGATCCGTAAAATTTTCTACATGCCCTGAGGCTTCCCATGTTCGGGGATGCATCAGGATAGCCGCATCCAGCCCCACAATATCGTCGTGGAGCTGAGTCATCTCTTTCCACCAATTTTGGGCAATGCGGTTTTTCAGCGCTGCCCCTAAAGGACCATAATCCCAGGCGCCGCTTTGTCCCCCGTAAATTTCCGACGATTGAAACACAAACCCCCGCCGTTTAGCGAGAGACGTGATTTTTTCCATACTTGCTTTTCCCTGATACTCGGTTAACTCCGACATATATAACTCCTCATACTAAAGAGTAGTATATAGAAGAACCTTAATAATGGATAGTTATGTACAATACAGGCTGAAATCTTGGAAAATATATTAAAAATTAAAATAAATACATAATGTTTAGGGAAGTGTATAACACGGTATATCATATTTCAAACAATGGCTATGATAATTCAATTTATAATTTAATATGGGCAACGGCAGATCAACATAATGTCAGTCCCCTGCTTAAAGGTTTTTTCTTTCTAAACGGGTATTTCTACGGCGGTTTCACCCTTATTGCCAAGAGCCGGAGCCGCCATATCCATAGACGTTACATTCCCATGCCGCCTGGGGCAGGTCTATTTGACTTTTTTAGTATACCGCAAGGCAAACAGGGAGGTCAAAGATGTTGGTACAAAACCTTTCGTTGCGCCTTATATCCCCAGCCCTAAAGGGCGGGTTTTACGGCGAACCGGATAATATTTCCACTGCTCAATCACGGGCATAGACATATCCATAACGCCACATTCCGGCTTTTTTTTCCAGAATCCCTACAAACTCTCGGTCTTGACTGAATACTCCAGCCGCTTCTTGAGAAGCGTTGGGTCCTAATCCCTGTAATTCTTCCTCAACAATGAGTTCTCTCAAGGGCTTACCGTGGATCATGTTAATCTTAACTTCATCTGGAACTATAACATAGGGCAGTCCCAAGGTTTCAAAAGATTTTATATCTATTGGTCTGATCTCATGGGAACCCGAAGCCGTTGCATCAGATAATTGGAATCCCGCGATACTGGTACGATTCAAGGCAATGAGATGGGCCCGGGAGCCTGCGGCAATCCCAATGTCCCTTGCCAGAGAACGAATATAGGTTCCCTTAGAGCAGTGGACATACAGAACCGCTTCTGGAGGCTGATATGAACGAAGTTCCAAAGCATACACCGATACCGGACGTTCTGTCATCGTCGGGGATTTGCCGCTTCGGACCAGCGCCGAAGCCCGCTTGCCCCCTATGTGAATC
>JAITHD010000193.1 GCA_031280155.1 Treponema sp.
TCCTGGAAAATGGATACAGCATAGTTATCATGTTGCAAAATCAGCGGAAATAATAGCTAATAAGTGTCTTTTTGATAATAATTCTGCATATATTTTAGGACTATTGCATGATATTGGACGGTATGAAGGATTCACCTATTTTAGGCATGTATATGCTGGATATAAATTAATGAAGGAAAAAGGATATTATAATATTGCAAAAATTTGTTTGACCCATTCATTTCCATTAAAAAACATAGAATCATATAATGGAGATTTTGATTGTAAGGAACATGAGGTACATTATTTAAAAAACGAATTGGAAAAAACAGTATATGATGATTATGATAAGCTGATACAACTATGTGATTGTTTGTGTTCTGCTGAAGGTGTAAATTTATTGGAATGTAGAATGGTTGATGTAGTTAGTCGGCATGGATTTAATAAATATACCTTAAATAAATGGGATTCACTGTTTGAATGTAAAAGATATTTTGATGAAAAATGTAACATGAATATATATGAATTATTTTATGAGGATATAAGAAAGAATATATTAAAAAATAAGGAGATGATCAACAAAGTATGATGGGAAGGAAGAAAGCAGAGCGGTTAAAAAGAGTTACTATGAATAATACAAACTATTATAGGACTCAAATGTCCCCGCTACCATAGCCCCCAGGTTAGTCAAAAACGGGAAAAACCACCGGGCGCCCTAAACATTGCGGATACCGTTTGTAAGGGATCATGAAAAAACCTATCGGGGAAGACTTTCATGGATAGTCCTGTCACCGGGAAAACGGGGAAATTGTGGCTATATATGGGGAAGCGGGAAACAGAAAACAGCGGAATCGGCTTGGGATCATCTATGACAGGATAGTAATGGATAACTAGGATAGTTTCATAACGGCTTTTTCAGGGGATAGGATAGGCAAGGAGCATAGGGCGATAATTGCCGCTTACGGCATCGGGTGAGGTGGGGGTTTCGCAGAACCTGTTTAATCATCTGAGTACCGCAGAACTCCACATCTTGATCACATCCTCATGTTCAAACACCCGATAGCCGTTTTCCATCCCATTATGAAGAAAATTTCCGCCGAAACTGACACGCTCGTTGAACTGATTTATGAGTACCTAACATCATTGACCGCTTCTAGCAGCCCAGACCGATGTAAACCCCTAAACAAGCAGAATTGTCCCTAAGATCATCCGCGTTATGATTTTAATATATCCCCCTAAAACCTATATAGTCAATAACTAGTTATTATATATCTGATTATCACCAAAAACAAGAAAAATCTTCATGTTTTTCTGGACCTTGAGAACCCAGGGATACAGCGGAGTCTGTCAACAACAGGCTAAAAAACCGTTTATAAGACCTCGACGAAACGGATAAAATCTGCTATTGTTTACCTATGCAGATAATCATGAATATACTTGCCGGTCTTACCGGCGTCTACATGCTTCTTATCTTTATCAGGATTATGCTAACCTGGTTTAGCGGGGCAAATTATGGACAGCCTATGGAAATTTTATGCCGTATTACAGACCCATACCTCGATTGGTTCCGTCGGTTTTCCGTGTTGCGAACAGGCGTGTTCGATCTATCTCCTATTGTGGCTATGGCGGTACTCTCTCTGGGACATAATATTTTTATGACTATGGCTCGATACGGAGGGATCAGTATCGGCGTTATTGCAGCGATGATTCTTTCTTCAATTTGGTCTGCGGTATCGTTTATTTTAGGTTTTTTTATCATTGTTTTGGGCTTGCGGCTTATTGCATATCTTACTAATCGAAACGTGTACAGCGGTTTTTGGCAGGTCATTGACGCGATAGCTAAACCAGTGTTGTATCGTATAAACAGGCTTCTCTTTCAGCGTCGATTAGTACATTACCAGACTGGAATTCTTGTATCAATAGGTTTTTTGTCGGTTGCTATGGTTCTTGGCGGGTTCTTGGTGCACGAGGCGGTATCTCTTGTTCAAAAACTTCCTATATAATAGAAGAAAAACAGCATATAAAGAAAAGAAGAAATAATAGTATGTTTCTCCGAGAACTTACCATGTCAATTGATCATATTAGGGGGGCAGGACCTGCTTCTATTCACGCCCTTGCTAACGCCGGGATAACCAGCGTTGCAAATCTTTTATGCCGCTACCCTCGGGATTGGGAGGATCGAAGCAAAACCATACCCTTAAAAGATTTCAGGCTGTTTCCAGTATGTACTATAATACGGGTGCTTGCTCACGACTGGTTCTCTACAGGCAATACAAAAACCCTCAAGGTATATGTAGAGGACGATACCGCTCAAGCGGCGCTGGTTTGTTTTAACCGGTCTTTTATGGACAAACAGCTTCTGGTGGGCAATGTTTATCGGCTGTGGGGTAATTTTTATTATAAATTTGGGGAAATTCAAGCTACCAGCTTTGAAGTTGAAGCTGTGCCTGTTTCTGGTTCAGGAAATACCGGAAAACAGAGCGTTTTTGGACGGATTTTGCCGATATATCCTTTAAATACCGGTCTTAGTCAAGGGATGCTCAGAAAGTTTATACATCAAGCCTTGACCCAGTATGCGGGACCTATAGAAAATGAATTGCCCCAGGATATCATAGTCCGGGACAAACTTTTTCCCAAATCCAAAGCCCTGAAAGCTATCCATTTTCCTGAATCTTTAGAAGAACTGGAAATCGCAAAACAGACCCTCATTTATGAAGAATTATTTTATTTAGAAGTGCTGGTTGGTCGCCGGAGTATGGAGCGCCGATCTGCTATGGGAAACCGAGGACCCGGAAAAGAAGGGAGTGAACAAAACCTTATTCATCTTTCGTCTTTGCAGCAGCGGTTATTAGACCGGCTTCCTTTTACGTTAACCCCGGGGCAGCAGGAAGCGGTAGCGGATATAAACCGAGATATAGATTATCCCTATCCTATGGCGCGGCTCCTCCAGGGAGATGTTGGTTCTGGGAAGACCTTGGTGTCATTTCTAGGGGCTTTGCGGGTAATAGAACAGGGGGGACAAGCGGCGCTTCTGGCTCCTACGGAATTATTAGCCCGGCAGCACGCGGAAACCGCCGCTCGACTTTTGGAGCCTTTAGGAATTCGTCCCGCCTTTTTGACCGGAAATATCAGGTCTTCAGGACGGCTTGGGTTGCTTAAAAGTCTTGGATCCGGAGAAATCGATCTGGTTGTGGGAACTCATGCGCTTTTTTCCCGGGACGTCATATATAAGGATCTGCGGCTGGTGGTGGTAGACGAGCAGCACCGGTTCGGCGTGGTTCAGCGGCAGGCTGTCATGGCTAAAGGCGAGGATCCGCATCTTTTGATGATGAGCGCTACGCCCATCCCCCGAACATTGGCGCTCACCGTGTTTGGAGACCTGGAGGTATCGGTTATTCGGGACTTGCCGCCGGAACGAAAGCCGGTTAGGACTCATCTTGCCCGGGAGTCAAATGAGACTAAAGTCTACGATTTTGTCCGTAATGAATTAGCCGCAGGCAGACAGGCTTATTTTGTGTATCCTCTTATTGAAGCGGATGCAAACAGGAGTTTAAAAGATACTGAAACTATGGCTGAACGGCTTGCGGGAGTAATCTTTCCAGAATATACTGTAGCGCTGATTCACTCAAGACTGGATGAAGAAGATAAACGAAAAACTATGGAATATTTTCGCAGAGGGAATATTCGGGTTTTGGTTGCTACCAGTGTGGTGGAAGTGGGAGTTGACGTACCTAACGCGACATGTATGGTGATTGAACATGCGGAACGGTTTGGACTTTCCGCGCTCCATCAGCTTAGAGGTCGAGTCGGGCGGGGGGCGATCCAATCGTATTGTTTTCTGGTTTACTCTGAGGCTCTTACCGAAGACGGAAAAACTCGGCTCAAGGTAATGCTGGAAAACGCCGATGGTTTTGTCATTGCCGAGGAAGATCTCAAATTGCGGGGCCCCGGACACATAGCGGGAACTGAGCAATCAGGATATTTTACCTTGGGAATAGCTGACCCAATTCGGGACGCGGCTCGACTTGAGCAGGCGAGAGCCGACGCGTTTACTATGCTGGAGAAAGACCCGGACCTCAGTTCGCCGGAATATCAGTGCGTCGCTCAGGTATTGAGCCGGACGCCGCCTTTTGGGAATGTAGGGTTGTAATTATACCGTAAAATAGAAATGTGATGAGGAGCATGTATGGAAACATATAGTGGAAAAACAATTATTGCGTGGCTCACCTATAATGAAAGTTATACTGGTGATGATAATAGGGTTTTGTATATATTCCCGCGATATATAAAACGTCCGAAGGGAGCAAAAAATCTATTAGAAAAAATGCCCGAGGAATTCGCCAATGATCGGATTGATATTTATCTGCCCCCCGGCAAAGACGCTCCCGAAGAATACGCTAATTATGGTCCTTTGGTGGAAGTCAAGTTCATAGAAGAACCGAAACTGTCGTCAAGACAGGAAAAGAATATTGGAGATCGGAACTATTATACGGTTCTATTCAGTATGATCGAAATTGAGAAATTTCATGAGCAGATGATACAGGTGATAGATACGGAAAATGATTTCAGCGATATCAGGACTAATAGATTTATCGAATATCCTGCATCCCTGTTATTTACCAATGAACTGATCCTTGGCACTAATGATTACGCCTATTATGGTCCTTTTGAGGTAGCGCAAGAAGGAGAAAAAGTATTACTATCAGGTAAAAAACAGTATCATTATTTTATCAAAAAATATTCTGTTTTTGAAATCAACCGGTTATGTATGCCCATTAACGACGATAAGGGAAAGCCCCAAGCTCTTTTTATTCAAAGGCATGATCTGCCTCTTCAAGAGGATACGCAGAATCGCATTGATTGGATGAGCGATGAAGAATTGGCGGATAAGTTCAGAGTTATCCTTAAAACCATTGAGGATCCTCAAAAGTATACCAAACGGGAAATCAATCAGATAAGCGCGGCTATTTCCAAAGCTTTGGCGTTAAACACGGATGTGGAACTCACAGAAGAGCGGAATAAACGGTTAGGGGATATCCTTGATAGGCTTATTAAGCAAGAGGATTTTATCGAGAATGTTTTTTTGTATGTAATGAACAATCCCGATTTATTTGAAATATTGGTATCCTTGCTGGCAGAAGAAGATTTTAAAAAAATCGAAGAAAAAAACAGCGCTTTTTCAAAGGTGCGAGAGCGGTTAACCGTACTGGAAACAGAAAAGACCCAGGAAGAGAAAAAAATAGAAAAACTGACCAGCCTCCAAAAAGAACTGAAAGCTGAAATTCAGGAATTAAAGAATATGGAGCGCCAACTACAGGATGTGATCCTCAAAAGTCTAACTGAATTCAGCAATAGAGAGCAAACCATTGTCAGAGCAATCGATGCCAAATGGCTTAACCGTATTTTTGAATCAGAGTATGAACCGTCAGCGCGGACAATCCAGCCCTTAGAAGAAATTGAAAGCATTCCTGTTTTTGATGTACAGTTATTGATAAAACCGGAACGGTCCTCAGGGAACGCCGTTATCGAAAGAATCTATGAGTATATCAAGTCCGCCAATCGAGATATATCACGGAATGATGTGGTGAATTGCCTTACCTGTATCATGCAGGGATTTATTACCACTTTTGCGGGAGAACCCGGAACCGGTAAAACCTCGCTCTGTACAATTCTTGCTAAATCTCTGGGACTTGCCCGAACCGATACGAACAGCCGGTTTATCGACATATCTGTTGAGCGGGGGTGGACTTCTCACAAGGATTTCATCGGTTACTATAATCCGCTTACCAAACAAATGGAAAAGAGTAACAACGAAGTATTTGACGCTTTTTCCCGGCTGGATAAAGAGTGTGCCGAACCGGTTGACGCTCCCTTTTTTATACTCCTTGACGAAGCTAATCTTAGCCCTATAGAGCATTACTGGGCGACGTTCCTCAAGCTCTGTGATTCTGATTCACCCCACAGTCGTTCTCTTGTTCTGGGGGGGAACCATTTCTTAAAAATACCTGAGCATTTACGGTTTCTGGCGACAGTCAATTTTGACCATACGACCGAAGAACTTTCTCCGAGATTTCTGGATCGCAGTTGGATTATAACATTGAATCCTCCGAATATAAACAGTATAGCAATAGATTCAGAGGTTGGAAATTTTGAATCAATTATTCCCTTCTCCGCTTTAAGCGGAGCTTTTCTGTCTCGCAATGAAATCAACAGCGCCGATCCGGTACTGATTAAATGTCACGAAAAGTGGGAAGCCATACAGCGGATATTTCAGAAGAATAGTCTTTCTATTATGCCGAGAAATCAAAAAATGGTTCGTACCTATTACACAACCGCCTGCCGGTATATGGAACGGGACGATACATGGCTGACTCCGCTTGATTACGCGGTATCTCAAAAGATATTGCCTATCATAAACGGTACGGGAAAACATTACCAGACTCTTCTGACAGAACTGTGGGAAGCCTGTCGAATGATGCCCTTGTGCGATTTCCATATAGGACGGATTCTTAAAGCCGCAGGTGAAAACATGGGATTCTACCAGTTTTTTGCGAAATAGCGTGAAGAGGTTAAGAAGATGGAATGCGGTCTGAAATTACGCTGTCTTCGAGGACAGGGGCAGTACGGTTCTAATCCGGCAGAACTGCTTATCCCTATGCGTCAAACTTATCAGCAAAATATTTTTGCCCAGTCTGAAACGGCGGTCCCGGAATACCAGATTGGGGAATTCTGTCTCCTTGAAGAAGGGGTCTATACCTGCGGAGCGTTGATTTCCGGCATGACCTGCCGCCCTCTCTCGGTGGAATTGTTTCTCAATAACGAGCTTATTGGTTACGCCCCTCGGCTGCCGTATATCGCGGATAAACAGGGAGACCCAATCCCGATAGATATTGTATTCAAGAATGAGTTTGACGCCAGAGAGGAAGGGCAGCCTTTCCTCCTCCAATATGATTTAGTTCAGCTTTCATTGGGTATTCAATATGACAGTAATGATTTTAATACTGAATATATTTACTTTACCAGCGATTATTTGCCTTGTTTAAGTAAATATAGCGATAATGCGGAAAACAAAGAAGCGATTCTAAAGACGTTATTAGAATTTGATGATGATCGAATCAGCGATCTGATGTTTCCGTCAAAGCCTCAGCAGTCGAGTTTGAGTACATTTCTTCAAGGAGGATGGCAGAAACATTCTTATAAATCGTTGGGTTCTTATATCGCAATGATAGAAAATATATGTCTGTGTTATGAGCAGAACTATCCGTCATTTAAAAATAATGTGAAACATACTATTGCGAAACAGAGTTCTATGGAATCATACCAGAATATCAGAAATATCACAACCAGCAGTCTGCAATGGTTATTTCAGAATTCAGATCAGTTAGTAACAGTGGCGGGTGCTACCGCGATTCAGCTTAACCATAAATACTATCTGCCTTATCAGATGCATATTGAAAAATCTATAAAAAGTTTTGATATTTATGAGAACCGCGTAGTGTTAGGTTTTTTACAGTTAGTATATAATCACGCTAGATATATCGAAACTCAGTTAAGAAATGATATAGAATCAGAAGACAAGCTGGTAGATAAACTGCAAAAGATGGAACATGACGGCATGAGAATGTCAGTAATACCGGTCAAGCGGATACAATTACAAAACAGCAGTTCTCAACTTCAGATATTGGGGAAATTGATTCTGAATATAGAAAAACAATACCCAAAATATCAGGAGATTCTGCGATGTTTTGAAAAACAGCCTACAGGCATTCCGCAAAAAACAAAAATCTTTCAGGAAGTACAGCCATACCGTCATGTCTTTGAACAGATTATGGAATGGTATCGATTTGGGGAATTTAATCTGTTAAAAGAAAATCTCATCTTTAACATAAAAACAATGGATACCCTCTTTGAATACTACTGTCTCTATAAATTGCTGCTTATGCTGCAAGACGCGGGTTTTACAGAATCTACAGACGGTGAAGCCCCTTCAATGTATTATCCCTATAGACCGACTATATACCCTTATCATTGCGATATTGCCAATACCTACCGGTTCAAAAAAGACGATATTTTGATAACCCTCTATTATCAGCCGGTTATCAGAGCGGATGATTTCGAGAACAATATAACCTTGTATAGAACCACTTCTTCTCGTGATTGTTATACTCCGGACTTTATGTTCAAAATCGAAGCGCCTCACAGGAGCGCCTGTTATGTGATTATGGACGCAAAATACTCTACCGGAGAAACTATCAGGAAATACTATATTGATAAAACGATTCTAAAATATTCCTGCCAAGTATCAGGAATAGAACAAAATATGGTAAAAATGGTATGGCTTCTACAGGGGCGCAGTGATTTTAATATCAGAAATACTATAGAAAATACACTGATTGAAACGTATCATAATTCACCATTAGCCGAAAAATACAAACCGGATATTTCTTATGCTATTGTACCGATCAATAACAAAACCGATATGACTCGGTTATGGGAAGAGATTCGGTCTGCTGCAATCCCGATTGCAAGGGGCAGAACGTGAAACAGTACAGACGTACCGTGAGGAGGGCTGCGGGAGCGTATTATATGCCCCCGCAGGTCTGCCCCTTGCGCCAGGGCTTATCCATAAATATGTATAAACTCATGGAGCAGTTCAAGGGCTTTTTCTTTGCAGGTTCCACAGCCGCTCCCGATCTTGGTAGCCTGCTGCAAGGCTTCCCATGTGCGGGATCCCTGCTGAAAAGCCTTTTCAATGTCCTTGTCAGTGATCCCCAAACAACGGCATATCTCGGCGGATGCTTCTTTAAAGAGTCCCGGTCTATTGGTCTTGGCTAAATAATCGTCTATAGCCGCTCTAAGGGCTTTATCCCCTAAAACAGAACAGTGGATTTTGTAATCCGGTAAACCTCCTAGTTTTTCCACCAAGTCTTCGGGTCTGATAGTATATGCATCTTTGATACACATGCCTTTGATGATTTCAGAAAGCATACTGGTAGAAGCTATGGCGCTGGCGCAGCCATAAGTTTTCCATCGTACATCGGTGATGATATCATCTTCTATTTTTAGAAGCATAAGCATCTGATCCCCGCATTTGATATTTCCCGTTTGCCCTCGGGCGTTTGCGGGAAACGTTGATTCCTCAGCCATCAGCACATTTCGAGGATTCATAAAATGATCCTTAACGGTATCTGAATATAACCAATCCGGCATAATCCTTCTCCTTGTGTTACTATTGTATCAGGTTACGGTTGACATTGCCCGAAGCCGCGCAATGATTGGGGGCAGCGTCTCAAGAACATACTCGATATCTTCGCCGGTAACGCCCCAGCCCAAACTGAATCGAATTGAACCGTGAGCAAGCTCAGGACCAACGCCGATAGCCAAAAGTACATGGGAAGGCTCAAGACTCCCGGAAGCGCAGGCGGAGCCAGTGGAAACTTCAATGCCCGCAATATCCAGAGACAGAAGCATAGCTTCCCCTTCAGCGCCGGGAAAAGAAACGTTCAAGGTGTTGGGCAAAACATCGGCAGGATGCCCGTTTATCTTGATGTTAGGCACTCGTTCCAGCAGTCCATCCCGTAATTTTGCCCGCAACCCGGACAGTTCTTTGACGTAACGGTCTACTTCACCAACAGCCAGAGCGGCGGCTTTCCCAAACCCTAGAATCCCGATGTTATTGTATGTGCCTGCCCGGAAACCGTCTTCTTGATGTCCCCCGTGAATCAAAGGCATCAGCGGCGCTCCTTTCTTAACATACAGTGCGCCGATTCCTTTAGGACCGTATATTTTGTGAGCCGACATGGTAAGGTAATCTACCCCCAGTTCAACCACGTTTACAGGAATCTTCCCTACCGCCTGAACCGCGTCGGTATGCAGCCAAGCGCCGGCGCCCTTCACAAGCTCCGCAATCCGCTGAAGGTCCTGAATAGTCCCGATTTCGTTATTCGCCAGCATTACCGAAACAAAAAGTGTTTTTTCTGTTACGGCTGCTTTGAGGGCATTCATACTCACCTTTCCATAGGGGTCAACCGGAAGAAACGTTACCTTAAACCCTAAAGTTTCTAAAAATTTCGCCGAATTTAGGACGCATGGATGTTCGATCTCGGTAGTAATAATCTCAGTCCTGCCGTTAGAACGCACTTTGCCTTCCGCATCCAAACCAAGTTCCCGCATAGTCTGAAAAACCGTATTGTTTGCTTCAGAACCGCCGGAAGTGAAAATGATATCTGACGGCGGCGCTCCCAGCAACGCGGCAACTGCCTGCCGGGCGGCTTCAACCCGGGCATGAGCGAGCCTCCCATCAGCGTGCATACTGGATGCATTACCATATACCTCAAAATCCGCTATCATCGCGGCTTTGACTTCTTCTTTTAGCGGAGTTGTTGCGTTATAATCTATATAAACCCGTCGTTCCGACATAAGGATGCTCCTCTTATAAAATTACTTACTAATACGGTAATATATACTCAATTTTTCAATCTTAGACAAGTCTTATAGCTCCGATGTGGGGACTGGGAATAAAGCGGCGCCAAACCTAAACAGTATTACGCTCTTATTCCTAATAAATCGATCTTGGCTTTCACATAATCAAGCCGATCTTGATTGAGAATCGACCGTCGGTACGGCGTTTCTCGGAAGACTTCAATGTTATACCCGCCGCGGTTCACGAATTTTTTTCCTTTTCCTTCTATAAACCAGTAAATAAGCGCAATATTTTCATTATCCAACTCAATGGCGTTAATTCCCTTTTTACTGATCACGCTTCCAGAATTAAAAAGACAAGGCACCGGCAGTTCATCTCCATAGAGACTCTGCCTGAGTACGTCTCGGCGCTCAGAACGCTTCAGTTTGCTCAGTTCAAACCTAAGAGCTTGGACTTCTGAAGCGATCCGTTCCCGGTCCGGTCCGCAGGAAGCCGGATAATCTCGGCAGAGCCGTTCAATCTCAAACTTGATATAATCAAACCGTCCGAGAGACTCAAACAGCGCCCGATGGGTGTGACCAATAATGGAAATACAGTTATTATTGAGAGAAAAAAGATAGGCTTGTTTTTCCACTTCAAACCGCCGGTAAGGACTGCGGACGCTTGAGATATTACGGAGACCTAAAGGCTTTAAAAAATAACGGATCCCCGCGTTTATCAGATTATTATACTGGGTATAGAGTTTAGAAGACTGATGACCATGATACACATATATGGGAACTTGGCTTGTTTTGATTTGAACCGCATTATACAAAGGATACGGATAATTTTTGACAAAAATAAGCGCTTCATCATGATTTCCTAAGATTTTATAGAGTCTATGATCTCGGTTGAAACAGTCAAAAACCTGATAGAGCCGAGACCATTGGGCTTGGATAGACTCAAGGGAATACCGCAACAGTTCTTCAATATCCCCGTTGAGTACCAAAGTCCAGCCGTTTTCTAAATAATACCCCTCAAGGATATCTGTGAGAAACCCGCCGTTTCCCGCAAGATCATCCCGTTTCCCATGGCCCATGTGCAAATCGCTGAGGATCAGGGTCTTCCCTCCTTGGGAAATGTCCAGGACCGCTCCGTGATTGAACGGAGAACCGGTCATGTCGGCAAAAAACGCCTCTTTAGTCAGGAAGAACCTGCCTTTTTCAGCAGCGTCATATAGGCTCCCGCCAGTTCCGCTCCAACCTTGGCGTTGTTCAAAACCAGTTTGATATTCGCGTCAAGACTCTTGCCTTGAGAACTCTGGGCGATCTTTTCCAGCAGAAATGGGGTGATGGCTTTACCTTTGATCTTTTTCGACGAAGCGTCCCGCAGAGCCTCGTCAATGATCTGATCTATGGCTTCTTTGGGAAACGAATAGGCTTCTGGGATAGGATTGGCGATGAGAACTCCCCCGGAAAGCCCCATATCCCACTTTGCTTTGAGGGCCGCCGCAAGGTCTTCTACTGAATCAAGTTGGAAATCCACAGGAAACCCTGAATCTCTGGTATAAAAACCGGGCAGGTTTTGAACGCCAAAACCTATGACCGGTATGCCGAAGGTTTCAAGATATTCCAAGGTTAAGCCTATATCCAGAATACTTTTAACGCCGGCGCATACTACGGCTACATTGGTTTGTGCTAATTCCTGCAAGTCCGCGGAAATATCAAAGGTTTCCGCCGCGCCTCGGTGAACCCCCCCAATGCCGCCGGTGGCAAAGACCTTGATTCCCGCAAGTCCAGCGGCTATCATGGTAGCCGCTACCGTAGTAGCGCCGTCCTTTTTTCCCGCAACAATGAACGGCAAGTCCCGACGGCTGCATTTAGTCACTGCTGTTCCCTGACTGCCTAAATATTCGATCTCCTCTGGTTTAAGTCCTGCTTTAAGGCGTCCTTTCAAAACCGCAATGGTAGCCGGAGTTGCGCCGTGGTTCCGCACGGTCTTTTCCACATCAAGCGCGGTTTCCACATTCCGGGGATACGGCATACCGTGGCTGATTATTGTTGATTCAAGCGCGACTATTGGACGTCCTTGGTCCAGCGCTTCCGCTACTTCTTTAGAAATATCAACATAGTTATACATATATGTTCCTTTTATCAGATGCCCCAGGACTAAAGGTTTTTTCTAGGTCTTGGGGCTTGTTCAGGCTGCCCGGCTTGCTCGTAGGTTTCAATCCGTTCCGGGAGCATAAGATTATACAGAAAGCAACAATAACCGAGGGGCTTGTTCAAAAAGACCTGCTGCGCGGCGGTCGGATATAGTCTGACCCTGAAGACTCTCTGTAGGTTTATAGTAACCTCTTTTTATCTTAAAATCAAGCAATCTCAGTAACTTATTTTTTGCCGCTTTATATTCCATGCCTAAAAGCAGGGGTTTTACGGCGGTTTTGATAATAAGTAACGGCGGAAAATTCTAGGACCCGCTTTTTAAATTTTTTTCTTTTTTATCCTATAATTTCTTGAAAAAATCTATTAGTGGTATATAGTTATAACTATTAGGTTTTATTATGAAATGGTACGATACTTTTTTGTTATTACCGGTAATCTTCTTTTCAGGGCGGACTTCGCCTAGAACGCCGCCAC
>JAITHD010000195.1 GCA_031280155.1 Treponema sp.
CTTGCCAAGTTCCGCCTTGAGTTTCAGGGTGCAGCCGCCCATGCGGGGGTTGCGCCCGAAAAAGGCGCCAGCGCGATTCTTGAGATGAGCCGCTGGATAAGCGAACTGGCATCGATGAATAATTACGCTGCCGGCACGTCGCTGAATGCAGGCGTGGTCTCAGGCGGCACGACTGCTAATGTCGTTGCGGCAAGCGCATGGTGCGAAATAGACACGCGGTTTAGGACTGTTGAAGAGCTGGACAAAATCAAACAAAAGATAGACACACTGGCGCAAAAGCCGTTTGATGAGCGGGTTTCCGTAACAAGCGCACTGGGCGGCTTCCGCCCTCCGATGAATCCCGGCGAGAAAACACATGAATTGATGCGCCTGTTTGAGGAGTGCGGCAAAAGCGCGGGAGTTGATGTCAAGTGGATAAGCACAGGAGGCGGCTCTGACGGCAATTTGATTGCCCATGAGGGCTGCGCTACTATCGATTCACTCGGACCGTCCGGCGACAAGTCCCATAGCGATGAAGAATACATGATTGTGGACAGCATTGAGCCGCGGATGAATTTGATGGCGCATGTGATAAAAAAGCTTGAAAAAGCGGTCTAGGGAAGCATTGATTTCTTCATTAATATTAATATAGAAGAATAAATGAATAACTCCGCAACTCTGCGTCGGGTCCCCGTCCCCACGCTGCGCCGCGCCACCGGGAGCCATACCGTATTGCTTGCGTTTTGTTTCTGAGTTTAGACAGGATGTCGCTATAAAAACGTTTTGTAACAACATCCTTGACCATGCTGGTTGCTTTGTGGTATACTGAAAAAGTTGAATAGACCTACCCATGTAACATGGGAACGTAACGTCTATGGATATGGCGGCGCTGGCACCCGGTAACGGGAGTGAAACCGCCGTAGAAACCCCCTTTAAAAAAGAAAAAAGCGGGAAAGAAGTAGAAATCTTGGAGAGTAAACCGGGCAACCGGAACAAGCCCCAAGGCCTAGAAAAAACTTTAGGCAAGGGGCATCTGACGTAGAAGGAGTTATCATGTCGGGCCACAGTAAATGGGCGACTATTAAACACAAGAAAGGCGCTGCTGATGCAAAGCGGGGTCAGATGTTCACAAAGTTAATCAAGGAGATATCGATTGCCGCCAGAATGGGAGGAGGCGACGTAGAGGGAAATCCTCGGTTGAGGACTGCGGTTTTGAAAGCTCGAGGCGCAAATATGCCTAAAGACAATATTGATAGAGCTATCAAGAAGGGAACCGGAGAGCTTGAAGGCGTCAACTATGAGGAGCTTACCTATGAGGCTCGTCTTGGAGAAGCGGCAATTCTCATTGAAGTGCTTACGGATAACCGTAATCGAGCCGCCGCGGATGTGCGTAATATCCTGACTCGGGCAGGCGCGGAGCTTGCTAAATCAGGTTCAGTAAGCCGTCTGCTGACCCGCCGGGGTATTATCACCTTGGATGGAGAAACGTATACTGAAGATCAGGTTATGGAAGCGGCGCTTGATGGAGGCGCTGAAGATGTGGCCCTTTCAGACGGGGTTATTGAAGTTACTACCGCAACGGAAGATTTTGAATCAGTGCTGAATGTTCTCAATGGAAAAAACTTTGAAACCCTCAGCGCGGAAATCAGCATGGTCCCGGAAAGTCCGGTTAGTCTGGACAATGACGCTACCGCAAAGGCGCTGCGGCTTATAGAAAAGCTGGAAGAAAACGAAGACGTACAAAACGTCTACTCCAACATTGATATCCCTGAAGGCTTTGAAACTGAATAGCGGCGCTTGATGGAGGCGAGGAGTCCCCGCCGTATTATCGGGGTTGATCCGGGACTGGCTTCCTCCGGCTGGGGGATCATTGAAGCGGATAAACAGCGAATCCGGTATATTGCTCATGGGTGCATCGAGACTGATCCGGATTGCCCTTGTTCGGATCGACTTTTTTCTATTTATGAGGATTTCTGTAAGGTGTTAGATATCTATAAGCCTACTGAATCTGCGGTAGAAACCCTTTATTTTGCAAAAAACGTGTCCAGCGCTATTCCAGTGGCTGAAGCGAGAGGGGTACTCTGTATGACCTTAGCTCAATGGGGACTTTCAGTACAGGAATTTACCCCTGCTATTATCAAGCAGGCGGTGGTTGGTCGAGGCGCGGCGGACAAGACCCAAGTGCAGAATATGATACGCCTCATTCTTGGGCTTGAGGAGATTCCTAAGCCTGACCATGCGGCGGACGCTTTGGGAGCTGCTGTATGCTGCGCCAATATGAAGCTGTTATGATTGCGGGACGTTTCTCACAGCTCCATAATGTAGGTTTTAATAGGCGGAAACCCGTTAAATCCTACTGAAGCGTAACTTGCGGTATACGCCCCGGCGGAGAGAATGTAGAGTTTGTCCCCGATTTTAAGGTCTACCGGCAGCCGATATTTATAATCTTCATAAAGGATATCCATACTGTCGCAGGTGGGACCTGCGATAATTACCTCCGCTTCTTTGCCGCCGGGAACATCTTTGCTGGTAACGATTGGATATTTTATGGATTCCCCCATAGTTTCGATTAATCCGTTGAATTTGCCTGTATCCAGATATACCCAGCGATTAAGGGCGGTATTGTTTTTGCGGGAAATCAGGACGACTTCGGTTGCCAGAATACCGCTATTGCCTACCAGAGAACGTCCCGGCTCAAGTATGATGAACGGGATTTCATCCCCAAAATCATCGGTCAAATAGCGGTATATCTCAGAGGCGTATTCACTTAAATCGTGAGAAGGCTGGATATAAGACGCTGGAAAGCCTCCCCCCATATTGATCATGGTGAGACGAATATTTTCTTCTTCCTCTAAAGAAGAAAAAAGGTATTTAGTTTTCGCAAGCGCATCATTCCATTGTCCTATATCCCGCTGCTGACTGCCTACATGAAAGGATATGCCGTAAGGCGTTAAGCCTGAAGCCCGGGCTAAAACCAGCAGATCATAGGCCATATCTGAATGACAGCCGAATTTACGGGAAAGGGGCCAATCTGCGGAAGATGCGTTTTCAACCAAGATGCGGACGTAGATCCGAGAATTAGGCGCGTAGGTAGCGATATTTTTCAGGTCTTCCTTACTGTCGGTAACAAACATCCGCACCCCTTTTTCATAAAAATAAGCCACGTCTTTTGCTTTTTTGATAGTATTTCCATAGGAAACCCGTTCCGGCGAAATCCCCAAAGACAGGACCAGATCAAGTTCATATCTTGAAGCAAGATCAAAATTCGCTCCCAATTCATCAAGCAGAGAAACCACCGCTTTGTCAGGATTTGCTTTTACCGCATAATATATTTGAGCGTAAGGAAATGAATTACGCAGTTTGAGATAATTACTCTTTATGGTACGCAGATTCACGACAACACAAGGGGTTTCGAGAGGCTCTGAAAATTCCATGAACCGCCGCCATTCAGTATCAGAAATATAATCGCTTCTAGGCATCATATAAAGCTCCCTAAAAATAGTAGTATAAAAAAATAATTTTAGCATATTTAGCGGATATTTGCTACTGCAAAAACAGCTTGCTTCAGCCTTCGGTCCCTGATAAGGACTTGATTTTTTATCCTCATAAGGATATACTTTTAACAACCTCGTCCGTTGGGGCAGATGGTAAAATAAATACAATAAGGCGGATAATCAAATGACAACAGTATATACATCACAAGTCCGCAGGAATTTTCCTGCAAAACAGACGGGAGTGAGGGGGAAAAGGCAGGGGCGGAAATCTCTACAATAGAGACCGCAGGGCCGGCGTTTTTTTCTAAGTATCTTTAGATCGTATATTCCCCTCGCTCAAAACCAACATAATTATGTTTGGGGGATATATGTCAGTTAATGACACGCGGTTTCGCAAATTTTTCTCTTATTATAAACCTTACCGAGGACTGTTCGTGGCGGATATCGGCGCTTCGTTGATGGTTGCAGTTATTTCTTTGATTATTCCTTTGTGTGTACGATACATTACTAAGGAGTTGGCATATACTTCTGGCGGGAATGTCTCGAATACGTTTTTTATGATCGCTCTGGCAATGCTGGGACTGATAGTCTTGCAGAGCGTTTGTGCGCTCTTCTATGATCATAAGGGACATGAGATGGGGGCCCGAATGGAACGGGATATGCGGAATGATTTGTTCGCTCATTATCAGACTTTGGGGTTCAGTTTTTTTGACCGTGAAAAAACCGGTTCTGTTATATCTCGGATTACCAATGATCTGCTCTCTATTGCGGAGTTGTGTCATCATGGACCAGAGGATATTATTATTTATGCCCTGACTTTCGTCGGTGCGCTTATTATTCTCATTTCTATTAATTTTGAGTTAGCTTTAGGGATATGCGTATTTCTGCCGGTTATGTTTATTTTCTCTTTGCTGTACAGTAGCGTTTTGAAAAAAGCCTACGCACAAAACAGAGAACGCATTGCCGAGGTAAACGCTCAGATTGAAGACAGTATTGGGGGCATACGGACCGTGAAATCGTTTGTAAATGAAGCGCTGGAAATCGCTCAGTTTCAGAAGGCAAATGAACGGTTTTGTCAAAGCAGAGCCGCTATTTATAAGCATGAAGCCCGGTACTATACGGTAATTTCTGTGTTTTTTACCCAGCTTATCATGGCAGTAACCGTAGTGTTCGGAGGCATAAAACTTTCCGGCGCTTCTTTGGATATAGCGGATCTGCTTTCATTTCTCCTCTATGTAGGCTATCTTACCGCGCCGATTCCTCAGCTTGCCCGGGTAACCGCCCAATATCAAGAAGGACTCAGCGGGTTTAACCGATTCATGGATGTTATGGAAACTGCTGGTGAATCTTATGAGCAGGAAAACACCAGTACCCTTTCTGAAGTGAAAGGCGCGGTATCTTTTGAACAGGTTAGTTTTAAATATGAAACCGGCGGTGATTATGTGCTTAAAAACCTTTCATTTAAGGTTGAACCCGGGGAATATATCGCCTTAACCGGTCCCTCCGGCATAGGGAAAACCACGCTTTGTTCACTGATTCCCCGGTTTTACGAAGCTCAATCCGGCGCGGTTCTGCTGGACGGCAAAGACGTACGAACTATAAGGCTCGAATCTCTGCGAGAACATATCGGAGTCGTCCAGCAGGAGGCATATATTTTCTCAGGAACTATTCGGGAAAATATAGCCTACGGCAAACCCGGATCATCAGAAGAAGCGATCCATGAGGCGGCGCTGAAAGCTCATGCTCATGATTTTATCACGGCTTTGCCTAAGGGATACGATACGGTTATCGGTCCCAAAGGGGTAACCCTGTCAGGAGGGCAGCGCCAGCGGCTCAGTATTGCCCGGGTGTTTCTTAAAAATCCGGCAATTCTGATCTTTGATGAAGCCACAAGCGCTTTAGACTATGAGAGCGAACAGATTATTCAAAATAGTCTCAAAGATTTAGCCCGCAACCGGACCAGCTTTGTTATCGCCCATCGTCTATCAACCCTCAAGGACGCAGATAGAATTCTGGTCTTTGACGGACAGGCGATACAAGAAAAGCCGCTGGAGAATAGGTAGGCACGGATTACCAAAAGCGCCGTAAATCCCGGCGCTAAGGAGAAAATATGAATAGTGTTTCTATTTCAAAGGTATCTAAAACGGATCTGGAAGTCAACCGCTTTATGAA
>JAITHD010000206.1 GCA_031280155.1 Treponema sp.
TTGCAAGCGCGGTGGATCAGATCAACGTTTCAGTTACCCGGGTTAATACCATCAGCGGCGAAACCAAGGAAAATATCGACATCCTCACCGAAGGAATTTCCCTGTTCAAGGTAGACTGACCCAAAAGCATGGGCTGCTGTATGTAAAAGGCGCCTGCTTTTGCCATGCCTCAAGCTCTGCTTTTAGGCTTGGGCTTGCTGCCAGGTCCGATTCTTTTCTAATTTCCTGCTACGCTTAATTCTTTAACCAAAACGCTTGGAGAACTGATAGAACCTTTGAAGGCTATGTCGTTTCCAATAGCCCTAATATTCTGTAGGACTGTGAAGAAATTCCCTGCAATCGTGATTTGTTCTACTGCATGAGTCGTTCTGCCGTTTTCAACTGCATGTCCCTCAGCAGAGACGGAAAAATCACCGGAAACCGGGTTTGCCCCGGAATGAAGCCCTTCAAGATCGGAAATGAGCAGTCCTTTTCCCATAAGCATAAGAAGGGCGTCTTGACTTGCATCAGATGGAAGAATATACAGATTAGTCGGTGAAATTCCCACTGAAGCCCTGAACGAAGGCTTGAATCCATTGCCTGTAGGGACTGCTCCGTCTTTTTTCGCGGTCTTCCGGTTGTGCAGAAAGGTCTTTAATATGCCTTTTTCAACAATAACTTTATTTTTCCCCGGGATTCCTTCAGAATCAAACCCAGCGCTTCCGGGCAGATTATCCAGCAGCGGATCGTCTCGTATGGTAAGAAGATCACTGCCAATCTGCTCGCCGACTTTGCCTTTTAGAAGGGAAAATCCTTTCTGTACGTTGTCGGCATTGAAAACCCCTGAAAACGCCCGGAGCAAACTGCTCATGGCGTTTCCATTAAAGAGGATCCTATAACTGCCGGTAGGAACGCTTTTAGCTCCCAGATAGGAAAGCGCTTTTTTCGACGCTATTACCCCGAATTCTTCTGGATCAAACCCGCTGAATCCTTTGCCAACCCAGATTTCACCATTGGTTTTTACCTGCCCGTCTGTACCGCGTACCCGGGGAAACATATATGCATAGGCGAGATTGGTCCGGTCCGATACAGTAAGTCCCAAAGAATTGGCAATATACCGTTCTTTCTCACCGGTTCCAAGCTGGCAGTAATCCAGGGCTTCAACCTGCGGATTATATCCAAGGGCGGCTTTTTCCATACTGAAGGCTTTGGCGATTTTATCCTCTGCCGTAACTGCGGCTGATGATTCATCATAGGTTTTCACTGTAGGATATTCCTCTGCGCCTTTGTAGAGGTCTTCACCATCAGGGTCTTCGATGATCTCCGCATTTTGCGCGGCGTTTTCTATGAGAAAAGGGATAATCTCTTCGGCAATCCGTTCAGTAAAGGCATAGCCCATTTTGCCGTTCCAAGTCCCCCGGAAAGAAAGCCCCTTTTGGCCGGAATGTTTATATTCTCTGATTTCCCCTTCAAAAACTTTAACTGAAAAATCCGAACCTCCTGTATAGTACAGCTCATAATCAGTGAATCCTTTTTCTTTTGCCGCTGCAAACAGTTTTTCTTTGAACCCTTCACGCATTATCCGCTCCGTCCTCCAACGATTAATTCTTTGACCCGAATCATCGGCTGCCCAACATTGGTTGGGACCGAACCGCTTTCAGAACCGCACATTCCTGCTTCTTGGGCAAAGTTAGTTCCGATCCGGTCGATATTCAGCAGTACCTCCGGTCCTTTCCCAATCAGCGTCGCGCCTCGGACAGGTTCTGCAATCTTACCCTGACGGATCATATAGGCTTCAGTAACTGCAAAGTTAAATTCCCCAGTCGTCGGATTGACCGACCCTCCGCCCATCCGCTTTGCATACAATCCGTACTCAGTATCGGCAATAATGGATTCCGGCGCGTCTGACCCGCTGACAAAGAAGGTATTAGTCATACGGGAGGTAGGCGCAAAACAATAGGATTCCCGACGGGATGAACCAGTCGGCGCCATACCCATCTTGAGACCATTAAGCCGGTCAACAAGGAACGTTTTCAAAACCCCCTGCTCAATCAGTACATTACGCCGAGTTTTTTCACCTTCATCATCAATATTAATAGACCCCCAGGCATTGGGTATCGTACCGTCGTCTACTGCGGTAACAATATCGCTTGCGATTTTACCGCCCAATTTATCAGCAAAAACCGAGGCTTTCTTGGCGACGCTCGTTGCTTCAAGCCCATGAACGCAGGCTTCATGGAGAATTACCCCTCCAAAGCCGTTGTCAATAACGACCGGCATTTTCCCGCTGGGACAGTATTTCGCCTTCAGCATAGTCAGGGCAATGCCTGCAATCTTTTTCCCTAAGTCCTCAAAATTCAGAGTATCCAGAAATTCCAGCCCTGAAAGCCTGCCGGGACCGGAAAAAGCTCCTTGTTTTTCAGTCCCGTTAGAAGCGTAAGCCTCAAATCCTACCCGATTACGCACCCGCCGATCTTCAGCCCAAAGTCCGTCGGAATTGGCAATAAGCACGTCTTGAATGGAATCAGTATAATTCGCTATGGTTTGGGTTATCAGCGGGTCATAATCGGAAGCCCCTTTATGAGCCTCCCGCAAAAGCCCGACAATCCCGCTTTTTTTACGCGTTCCAGGCAGAATCCGGTATGGATGGAGCGGCTCAAACCGGTATGGTTCAAAGGACCTTGCCTGAGTTCTCCCGGAATTTTTTATCGCCCTCGCGCCGGCAAGTCCGGTTTTTATCAAATTTTCCCGAGAAGCCTCATTGGTATAAACATAGACAGCGTTATAGCCGTTGAATATACGGATTCCCGCGCCGTAATCAATCCCGGACTGGGCTTTTTCAACGACCCCGTTGACCATAACAATACTGTTTTTGGTATTATTTTCCATAAATAGTTCCGCAAAATCCCCGCCGGTACTCAAGGCTGCTTCAAATACGTCCTGAACTACTTGTTTATCAAGCATCTTCCATTCCTTCTCTCTTGTTCTTTACTATAGGCATTGTTTCTCTATATAATCTTTACAAAACAGTATAGAATAAGGCTGCTTTTTTAAGCAAGCCCAGAAAACCATACTACGCTGATCCGATAGAGACAAGGACGGTGAAGCTTCGTGAGAAGCTTAGAGAAGAGAAGAGAGGTAACGAAGCATTATGGATTCGATTTTGATACTTGATTTTGGAAGTCAGACTACCCAGCTTATCGGGCGGCGTATACGAGACTTAGGAGTATATACGGAAATTCTGCCCGGAGACCGTAAGCTGACTGACGCTGATCTTGCCAATGTCCGGGGCATTATTCTGTCAGGCTCTCCGGCATCGGTATATTCCCCAGACGGGGCGGTTCCTGACCGTCGGATTTATACCCAGGGTGTCCCGCTTTTGGGAATCTGTTACGGACTTCAGCGGATGAACAAAGATCAAGGCGGGACCGTAGAAGCTCTGCCCCAACGGGAATACGGCGGCGTAGAAGTAACGGTCTCGATTCCTCCGACAAATCATTTGTTTTTTGCCGCTTTCGATAGGTCTATTTTATTATCAGATATAATAGCCCGTCAGGTTCCCGCAAAATCCGAAGCTTCAACCGTATCTTTCATGTCCTGGATGAGTCACGGCGATACTCTGACCCATTTGGCCCCGGGTTTTCGAGAATATGGACGGAGCAGCACTGGTTTTCCCGCAGTAGTTCTTCACGAGTCTCAGCCTTGGTTTGGACTTCAATTTCATCCAGAAGCAACCCATTGTGAGCGGGGCATTGAAATTATCGCGGCTTTTGTATTTGGGGTCTGCGCTTGTAAACCGGAATGGACTATGGAACAGTATATTGAAACAGTTCGGACTTCGCTTGCGGAAAAGGTGGGGAATAGTCCAGTTCTGCTGCTCATTTCCGGGGGCGTAGATTCTACGGTTGCCGGCGGGCTTTTGCTCAAAACCTTGCAAAGCGATCAGGTTCATCTGATGTATATAGATACCGGTCTTATGCGGAAAAATGAGACTCTGACGGTCAAAGACAGTTTGGAACGCCTTGGGGCTCAACGCCTTCATATACTTCACTGCGAAGATGAATTTCTTGAGGCCCTCAAAGGCGTTGAAGACCCGGAAGCGAAACGGAAGATTATTGGAGACCTGTTTATCACAATTCAGGAGCGGGAGGTCTGCAACTTAGGTTTGCCTGAATCGTATTTCCTTGCCCAAGGAACCCTGTATACTGATCTCATTGAAAGCGGTAAAGGCATAGGAAAAAAGGCGCATCTTATCAAGAGCCATCATAATGTGGGAAGTCCTTTAGTTGAAGCTAAACGTAAAGCCGGACGAATTATCGAACCCCTGGATCGGCTTTATAAGGACGAAGTCCGCCGTCTCGGTCAACTTCTCTCTTTGGAGGAGTCTGTAATTCGTCGGCATCCTTTTCCGGGTCCCGGCTTGGGGGTTAGGATTATTGGGGAAATTACCAAGGAAAAATGCGCTATTCTTAGAGAAGCCGACGCTATCTATATAGAAGAATTAAAGCGCCGAGGGCTTTATGATGAAATCTGGCAAGCCTTTGGGGTGCTGCTTCCTATTCGGTCCGTAGGGGTTGCCGGAGACCTCCGCACATACGGTTGGGTTCTCGCGCTGCGGGCAATCACCAGTGCTGACGGCATGACCGCAGAGGTTTATCCATTTCCCATCAAAGACCTGCTGGAAATCTCAACGCTTATCACAAACACCGTGAAAGAAATAGGCCGGGTTACTTACGATATTTCAAGCAAGCCTCCGGCTACAATTGAATGGGAATAAAATTAGGTCTTTTCTAAGCCCGCCATGCAGTTTCCGCCAGATTTCCGCATACCTCCTTGAGCGTTCATTTTTTTGCTTCCTGTTGAGCCTTTGATGCCTGACGGCGGTTTTCTTCCGCAAACGGATGATTCGGATTGATCTTGAGGGCTTCACTGTAATCGGTAATGGCTCGGTCGTAGTCGCCTTTCATGTAGTAGACATATCCTCGGTTATTAAAACCGTCAACAAAGTCCGGGTTGTGTCTGAGGGCTTCATTGTAATCCTCAATTGCCAAATCATAGTCCCCCCTATTTCTATAGGCAAGCCCTCGATTGTTAAGAGCCGCAATATACGCGGGATTAAGCTGCAAAGCCGTGGTATAATCCGCCACCGCTCGGTCATAATCTTTGTTGTTGAAATAGATAAGTCCTCGGTTATAAAAGGCTACTGAATATGCCGGCGCAAGCCGCAGGGCTTCCTGATGATCCGCTAGGCTCTGATTCTGTTCCTGCTTAAAACGATATTCGCCGCGATCATTAGGCGCAAGCTGATAAGCCGGATTAAGCCGGAGCGCTTCAGTATAGTCCGCAATGGCTCGGTCATAGTCCTGCTGATGAATATACGCAAAACCGCGATTGAAAAACGCCCCAGCCAAAAACGGATTATGTTCCAAGGCTTCGGTGTAATCCGTAATGGCTCGATCATAGTCCTCTTTATAAGCGTACACAAGCCCTCGACCATACAGGGCGTCCGCTGATTTAGGATTGAACCGTAATGCTCCGGTATAATCCGATAAGGCTCGATTATAGTCGCCTTTATACCGATATGCGTCTCCCCGGTTGGTAAGAGCCGAAACATACCGGGGATTGAGCCTGAGAATCTCGGTAAAATCCGCAATGGCTCGATCATAACTCCCTTTGCGGTTATACCCAACCCCCCGCCCC
>JAITHD010000230.1 GCA_031280155.1 Treponema sp.
TCGTTGAGGTAATCCCAGCCGTACCAGCCCTTGAGACAGGCTTTGTCGTCGTTGGTTCTGCCTTTGACCGGATGGACGTCAACGATTTTATTCGCCTCTTGATCCACCGCAAACAGAAGCTGACACCCCGCACCACAGTAGCAACAGGTTGTTTGAATCTCTTTTAAAGTTGCCATTGAGTACCCTCTTTCCATACCGTTATACTGAAAGGACACCCTCTCAGCTCCTTCCTTAGACAGAAAATCCGCGCCACCTCTCTGTCCGGCGCGTAGGAATCCGCATATCTAAGGAGGTTACTATAGTATGACACTTGCCTATAGATTTATCAAGCAAATTTTCAAAGGATACAATCAATAAATCCGCGTTTTTTCTAATTTTTTTTCAATCTTTTATTAGATAAACCAAAAATAATAATAGTTTATTCTTGTTAAATATAGAAAACCGACTTTTCCATACATACTCAATGACGGTATAGATTTTATCCTATCCGCCGTAAATTCTATGCCTAAAGGCGGTGGACATTGTAAAATTCATTAAAACCCGCAGAATGTAACTGTTCCGCAGGTTTTATGCTTTGATTAATTCGGGATATTTCGGGCTACCCTAAAGCCTACATAGTATACCCGCGTAACCGGCGCAACTTGTACTCGGTTGCCGGAACGCAAGTATCGGGCTTCGCTATACCAGCTTCCGCCTCGGACAATCCGATTGGCACTCAAATACCCGCTTCGATTCCCTGCATTATACGGCTCATACCAGTCCCAACACCACTCATACACATTGCCGTGCATATCATAAAGTCCCCACGCATTAGGCTTAAAACTTCCAACCGGCATGGTTCTTTCCCGATAAATTCCCTTAGGGTTATTGTTATAAGCGTAATTCCCGTCAAAATTGCCGTCTTCAGAAGAAAAATTATTTCCGGTATAAAAAGTCGCGGCAGTTCCCCCGCGACAGGCGTATTCCCATTCCGTTTCAGTAGGCAGCCTATATCCATTAGCCTGACGATTCCAAGTTACGGTTTCTCCCTGTATTATGTACGCCGGAGTCAGTCCTTCCTTGATGCTTCGGGCGTTACAATACGTTACCGCTTCAAACCAATTTACTTGTTCTACCGGCAGCGTAGGATACTGAGTAAAAAAACTTGGATTAGTTCCCATTACCGCTTGATATTCAGCTTGGGTTACTTCATTTTTTGCCAGATAAAAACTTGCTACTTGTACTGAATGTTGAATCTCGTCGCTGTCCCGTCCAACTTCACCAGCCGGAGTTCCCATCGTATAGGTTCCGGCAGGAACCTTCACCATATCTTTGAACGGTTCCGTTTCAACGGCTTTTTCCTTTGGAAGAGTCGTTGAAACAGTAGGACGGCTCGATTCTTTGGGAGGAACTGTCTCTGCAACAGACCAAGGATCCCGCTCCGCAGGAGCCTGAGCCGGTGTTGCCGCAGGCTTAAAGCGCCCGTAAATAAGGGTGTTGGAAAGCTCGGTTACTAAACCCATATCCTCCATAAGGAGCCGATATTCTAAATCCCCTTCGTTGAGAACTTTGGCATCTTCAGTATATACAATTGAACTCATAAAAAGATTAGTTGTACCTAGATTCAGTAAATCTCCGGTAAGGACGTATTGAATCTTAGCCGCAGTTCCAAAGGCGTTGATAGTGTTAGGATCAATAATACCGAAATAAGGGATTTTGAAGTCCCTTACCAGGGTTTCAATCGGCAACGCCCAAGGATATACCACATATTTGCCGCTGTTGGCTAATTCAATGGTCAGATACTGAAAGAGAATATCCGCATCTTTGACTTCCACGCCGCTAGGCGTATAAAAAGGCAATACCGTTAATTTAGGAAGATTCAAGTTAGGACGAGTCTGGGCAGAAGCGGCAACCTTTTGGGCTATATCCGGCAGGGACGAACGGACTTCCCGAACTCCGCTGTACTGCTGATAATTACCGGATACCTGCTGGAGCGTATGCATCTGTACCAGAGAAATAAGCGCGATATTCCCGGCTCCGACTTTCTCGGCTCTGACAATCAAGGTAAAGTCTGCATTAAGCTGATCCCGCAGCGCTCCAATAACGTCCTCTTGATTGGTATAAGTTTTAGATTCTATGGCGCTGATAAGCCGGTTAAAATTAGTAGGACAGGGCAGTACATTAAAAGCATTACGAAGTTCATCCTGATTCGCCAGTAATATAGTAATCGTTTCTTCGTCCCCGCCGGTTTGACCGGTGAAAGGCAGAATCGTCAGGGTTGGTTTGCTTGGGTCCTGAACTGTCGAGGTTCTAGCCGTACCAGAAGAAGCGGTCGGCGGAACAGGTCTTACCGGACCCGGAGCTGGTACTGGAAAAGGATCGATAACCGGATGAACTTCCGGCGGATTCATGACGCCCGGAGTTACAGCCGCCAACGTATATCCCCCGATAAGCGCTTTGGCAAGTTGAGCGATAGCGTCTAAATCATCAGTTATCGTCGTATACTCTACGTCGCCGCCAGTCAAAAACTCGGCGTCCTCTGTGGTTATCACAGAAGCCATGAAAAGATTCGTGTTTCCCTGATTGAGCAAATCTCCGGTAAGCACCTGCTGAATGTCAGTAGTCCGTCCAAAATCATTAATGCTCATTGCGTCAACGATTCCATAATAATAGGGGATATTCCGATCGTTTATGAAATTATCGACAATCAAAGCCCAAGGAAAAACCGTGTATTTACCGCTGTTAGTGGCTTCAATATTCAGCAGTTGGAATAAAATATCCGCGTCGCGCCGTACTTGAGACCCGCTATAAAAGGGCAGGGTTGAAAATTTAGGCAGATTCTTCTGAGGTTGAACGCCGTTAACTATCTTTTTCGTTATATCCGGCAGCGCTCCCCGAACATCTCGGACTGCGCTATATTTTCGGTAATCTCCAGCTACCTGTTGTAAAGTACCGATATCGATCATAGACAGCAACGTTAGACCGGCGCTTCCGACTTTATCCGCCCATACCAGAAGGGCAAAATCCGCAGCAAGCCGGTTTTTTATTTCAGCGATAATCTCAGCGTCCCGGGTGTAATTTCCGGATTCAATATCCACTGCAAGATCATTAAAATTGCTGCTGCAAGGAACCATAGTAAATACCTTGTGAAGATCTTCTTGACGGGAAAGCAATGACGTAATCGCTTCTTCGTCCCCACCGATTGCGCCGGTAAAGGGTAAAATTGTCAAGGTCGGTTTTGTTTGAGCCTGAACAGTAAACAATAGGAAGATACTAAAAACTAAAAATAATACTAGGTTAGACCATTTTTTCACAATGATGTTCCTCCTGAACATACCTGATACAAATTTCATTATTCTGGTCAATATATCGTCATATTTTTGCATCCTCTTGATAGTGGATAGTCCTCTGGATTCTGATTATTCCATCGATTTATCGAAACCGCCGTAAAACCTTTTTAGAAAAAACCCTTTAGGACTGGGATATAAGGCGGCACAGCGGCAAAAGATAGGTTGAAACCCCTTTGACATTTACGCAAAATACAATATAAATAAGCTGATTTCTTTTAGAAAAGACTTGAAAAAAACATGGTAACAGTGCATAGTCTTTTTAAGATATTTGTTTCCTACAAAAAAAGTAAGGAGAAATTAATCATGAAAAGATTACCTCGGCTTGGGTCGCTCATGTTTTTATTAACTTTTGTTATAGTTTTGAGCGTTCAAGCCCAGACAAAACAGACTCTTACGGTTGTTCCTTATACCAGTGAACGGGGCGGAGATGAAGAAACCTTGGTGGTGCTGTTTGCCAACCATGAGGATATTCGCAATGCTTTTACCGTGATTCCCCCGGCGGGTACATTCAGCCGTATTATCGGGACAATCCAGTCCGCACATGCTGCGGAGCCGGTTGTCAACGGATTTAACGCCAGTTTGGTACTATCAGTCCATACCAAGAAAATACGAAATACCAATTTGGCGCTTATCTCTTTGGTAAATACCGAGACCTTGCAGCTTCTATCCGGGCATTATCAGGAATATCAAGCGGTTCGGGAATTGCGTTCTCTTTTGCCGGATATAATCAGAAAGCTGAAGACCAGTATCAAAGCAAACCAGAACGCCCCTAAATTGACGGTTATGCCTGCGTATACCTCTCTCAGCAGAGAAGAAGCCGAACTTTTATCCGAAGCCTTGACTATTGAACTTGCCAACAGCGAGAAATACGGGGTGTTTCCCTGGGATTTATCCCGTTCCGCCGAGCCGAAAGCTCCGTATTCAGGCATCATTGATCCCGCAATTATCAGAGATATGGGACAGACGACCAATTCCCAGTACATCCTCACCGGAGATCTTCTGAATTTGGGAACCACTAACCTGTACAGAACCGGAATTGTACAGACTGAAGAGGGCAATTTTATTGGTGAAGGAGACATTGAGTACCGGTATATCCCGGAAGAGCTTGGGCTGATTCCCCAGCTTGCTTCTCAACTGCTCAATATTAAAGAAGAAGATATAGCGATAGCTCCGTATTCGCCGCCGATTCTTGAGGTTCCGGTTAAAAAACCCGTTGCCCCCTCTGTTCAAACTCCTGTTCCGAGGCAGGAAGGGTCCGGGGAGGTGCTTAAAAACTTTGTCCGCATTGAAGCGGGAACCTTTATGATGGGAAGTCCCGCATCGGAAGTTTCCAGAGACCGAGACGAAGTCCAGCATCAAGTTGTAGTGGGCAGTTTTTATATAGGAAAGTATGAGGTAACTCAAACGGAATACGAAGCAGTAACGGGCGTTAATCCCAGCCGCTTCAAAGCCCCGAATCTGCCGGTTGAGCAGGTAAGCTGGTTTGACGCGGTGGTGTACTGCAACGCTCGAAGCATCAAAGAAGGGCTGACTCCGGCGTACACGATCCATGAGGAAGAAATAATCTGGAATCATAATGCTAATGGGTATCGCCTGCCTACTGAAGCGGAATGGGAATACGCCTGCCGTGCGGGGACCGGGACGGTTTTTAATCTGGGGAATACGATTACCTCGGATCAGGTAAATTACGATGGAAACTATCCTTACAACAGATCCCCTCGAGGCGTATATCGGCAGAAGACAACCCAAGTAGGGACCTTCGCCCCTAACGCCTGGGGTTTATACGATATGCATGGGAATGTCTATGAATGGTGCTGGGATCAGTACAAGCCCTACAGTGAAGGCGGACTGAACGGCTCTATGCTTGCGGACGCGGTACTGCGCGGAGGAAGCTGGTTTAGTGAAGCCCGGTTTTTGCGTTCCGCCAATCGGGTCCGGGCGGCTCATGACGCGCGGTCATATTATATTGGGTTCCGGGTGGCGCGTTCTATTTTTCCTGATTCAGCGCCTTAGCGGTCATTATATTATTATGGAGGGGAATTATGGGTACCAAGGTAAAACTAAAAGGGTTCATGCTGGCGCTGCTTGGGGTCGGCATATTTTGCAGCCTACAGGGTCAGGAGAAGATTCTCCGCATTGGATTTACCGAACAGGCGGGTTCCTTTCAGGATATGCCGCTGCTGCATATCTCCTTAGTGGTTGATGGGTCCCGTTCTATGGCGTGGGACAATAAAATGACAGGGCTAAAAAAAGCCCTCGCCAGGTTTGTATCAAAACTTCGAGACATTGATTCTGTAGAGCTGATAAGTTTCAACGTTGCTGGAGATGTGCGGTTCAGCTTTACCCGAATGGACAGTCTTGAAAAACGGCGAAGATTCCTTGACGCGCTGGAAACCCTGTCTCCTCAAGGGGGAACCAGACTGGAAGCGGGTTTCTCTATGGGATATGAGCAGGCAATGGCTCATTATCAAGACGACGCGGTTAATATGGTGATTTTTTTTACTGACGAAGTTGATTTCTCTTCTTTTGATTTTACCAATACGCTGCCGCCGGCATCAGTCCAGTATCAATTACTGGAAACTTATACAATTCAAGGCGTTTCAGCAGCCGCTGTGCGGATAGATCAGGCTAGTTCTCGATTAAGTCTCCCAGAAGAAACCCAAACCCCGGTTGATACTCAGCCAGTTTTCCATGTGATGGGGCAGGATAATACCGGGACTCCCCGTCAGGTTTCAGGGATGACCCTTCATGCTGTTCCAGGGGATAAAGAATTTGAACGGTTCCGCATGATTTCTCAGCCGGAACCGGAAATTTCCCGTATATCTCGCGGAACCGGGGGAATTTCTCGGATGTCTCAATCCAAAGTCAAAGACTAAACGATTGTCAAAGGAACCCTGGGGGTTTAATTTAAATCTTTTAGTTTTTTTTTACTTGACAACCATTTACTGGAGGTATACACTAAATAAAACTTTAACCGTGCTGAATAAAAAGGCGTTGCTATTTACGGTAAAGATAAAAAAACGAGTGTGCGATTCGGACAGCTGAATCAGCGCTCGGCAGAAGAGCGAATGCGGAGGTATTTTTATGGCTCAACAGAAGATTGCTGAAATTCTGAAAAAAAGAATGACCTTTTCCTTTGAGGTCTTCCCCCCAAAAGAAGACGACGGGGTGCCTAAACTTCAGAAAGAATTAGACGAATTGTTTAAATTCAGCCCTGATTTTATCAGTTGCACCTATGGCGCTGGGGGTACTAATGTGGGTAAAAGCGTTGACATTTGCGATTATATCGTAAAAAAAGACGTCACTTGTATGACTCACTTCACCTGTATCGGCAGCACCAAAGAGACCATTAAAGAGCATATCGACAACTATACGAAAAAGCTCGGACTTAAAAACGTGCTTGCCATGCGGGGGGATTTTCCGAAAGACCCGAATACCGGCGACTTGATGACCACCACCGGCGGCGTTTTTAATAACGCGAACTACCTTATCGAGTTCCTGAAACAGAATTATCCCGATCTCTGTATCGCGGCTGCCGGGGACCCTGAAATCCACATCTTGGCGGCAAGCCCTGAATCAGACATCGCGTTTATTCGGGCAAAACAGGACGCGGGAGCCGAGTTTATCATGTGTCAGCTCTGTCACGATATCCCCGCCTATGAACGGTGGGTGGAAAAATGCCGGAAAGCTGGAATTACGCTTCCTTTTGTTATGGGGCTTATGCCGGTATTGGCCCGGGATCCGATTATCAACATGACCGTATCCAACGGCTGTTCGATTCCCGCGGAACTGGCGGTGATCATCGGCAAATACACCCCTCCCCGAGGATCAAGCGAAGAACTGGTCAAACGATACGCGGCGGACTTCAAGAAAGCCGGTATGGAATACACCGTCAAATCCTTGTGGCGCTACATGAACGCCGACCTTCAGGGGATCCATCTGTACGCCCTCAACAGAGCTACGGACGTGGGTAAAATCGTTCTTGATTCCGGTATCAGGACGAAAAAATAGGGAACAGTAAAGCAGGAACAGCCCGGGATTGGTTATCGCTCTGTACAGGGCGGTAAATCCGGCTGAATTAGGAAAAATAATACCCATGCAGCATGGGGAAGTAACGTCTGTGGACATGGGGGCTCTGGTTCTTGGCAGCAAGGGTGAAACCGCCGTGGAAACCCCAGCAATGGGAAGAAGCAGAAATCTTGAGGAGCAAGCCGGGCAACCGGAACAGCCCCAAGGCCTAGAAAAAACCTTTGGGTCTGGGGCGTCAAACCCCTCTTATGAAGAGAGGGCAGATCTTAGAGTAAGGAGATTATACTCATTATGACTGGCGATGGAGTAAAAAGAGTTCCAAATCCTTCGGATATTGATATTGCACAATCGGTATACCCGCAGCACACTGATAAAATTCATGAGGTTGCGAAACGGGCGAATATTCCTGAAAACTATTTAGAGCCTTACGGCTATTACAAGGCGAAAGTTGACTACAACTATCTTATCGATCACCAAAACGACAAAGACGGCAAGCTGATTCTGGTCACCGCTATCAACCCGACTCCGGCGGGAGAAGGCAAAACCACCACTACCGTGGGTTTGGCGGACGGTCTCAAACGAATCGGGAAAAAAGTCATGGTCGCCCTTCGGGAACCTTCGCTGGGTCCTGTTTTCGGCGTTAAAGGCGGCGCTGCTGGGGGCGGCTGGGCTCAGGTTATCCCGATGGAAGACATCAACCTCCACTTTACCGGCGACTTTCACGCCATCGGCGCGGCGAATAACCTGCTGGCGGCGATGATTGATAATCATATCTATCAGGGCAACAAGCTCAATATCGATCCCCGCAAGATTACCTGGCGGCGCTGCGTGGACATGAACGACCGGCAGCTTCGTTTTATCGTTGACGGCTTAGGGGGCAAAGCAAACGGCGCGTCCCGGGAAGACGGCTATGACATTACGGTTGCCTCTGAAATCATGGCGATCCTCTGTCTCGCTTCCAGTATTGACGACCTGAAAGCCCGTCTCTCCCGAGTCGTTATCGGGTACACCTATGGAAAGGTTTCCGACGGCACCCAGAAACCAGTAACCGCGGGGCAGTTGAACGCTCAAGGCGCCCTGGCGGCGCTGCTGAAAGACGCGCTCAAGCCGAATCTGGTACAGACCCTTGAAGGCACCCCGGCGTTTGTCCACGGCGGACCCTTCGCAAATATCGCTCACGGCTGTAACTCGGTTATGGCTACCCGTCTCGCCCTTAAACTGGGGGATTATGTGGTAACTGAAGGCGGTTTCGGCGCTGACCTTGGGGCGGAAAAATTCCTTGACATCAAATGCCGTCTGGCAGGACTGACGCCTTCAGCGGTGGTTATTGTAGCCACTGTGCGGGCGTTGAAATCCCACGGCGGGGTCAAAAAACCGGATCTTGATAAAGAAAATCTTGAGGCTCTTGAAAAAGGGCTTCCGAACCTTACCCAGCACATTGAAAACATCAAGAATGTGTTCGGTCTTCCGGCGGTTGTGGCTATTAACGCATTTCCCAAGGATACTCCGGCGGAACTCAAGAAAGTTGAAGACCTGTGCAACAAAGCGGGAGCCAACGTGGTGCTGTCCGAAGTGTGGGCAAAAGGCGGCGAAGGGGGCGAAGCCCTTGCCAAAAAAGTAGTTGAACTGGTTGAGCAGCCTTCTACGTTCAAGTTCAGCTATGAACTGAAAGGCACAGGGATCAAACAGAAAATCGAAGCCATTGCCACAAAGATTTATCATGCCGACGGGGTTGACTTTCTGCCTGACGCGGCAAAGGAAATCGAGCAGCTTGAAAAGCTCGGGTACGGCGAGATCCCCGTTTGTATGGCAAAAACCCAATACAGTTTCACTGACGATCCTACGAAACTGGGAGCCCCGAAAGGCTGGAGGCTCACGGTACGCAAGGTTAAAGTCAGCGCCGGCGCGGGTTTTATCGTCGCATTAACCGGCGAGATTATGACCATGCCCGGACTGCCTCCGGTGCCCTCGGCGGAAAAGATTGATGTAGATAACACCGGTAAGATTTCCGGACTGTTCTAACCTGACAAACACGACGCTTTCAGGACTTGGAGGGGAGGGTTCCTCTTCAGGGTTCTGAAAGGGTATTTTGAGTAAAAGGCGGTTTTTAAAAATGAATTTTTCTGAAGTGAGCTGTAAGGAATTTGTTTCCGTATTAGGAAGCAAAGCGCCAGTACCCGGAGGGGGCGGTGCGTCGGCGTTAGTCGGCGCGGTAGGAACCGCCCTGGGCAACATGGTCGGGGCCCTTACAATCGGCAAGAAAAAATACGCGGATGTTGAAGCGGATATGCAGCGGCTCCACAAAGAAGCGGAACGCCTTCAGGGAGAACTGCTTGCCCTGGTCCAGCGGGACGCTGAGGAATTTGAACCTCTTTCTAAAGCCTACGGGCTGCCCCAGAATACGGATGCGGAAAAAGCGGAGAAAGACCGTATAATGGAGGGAGCTTTGAAAGCCGCCTGCGGCGTACCCTTTGAAATTATGGAGAAGTGCGCTGAAGCGATCAAGCTCCAGGAAGAATACGCGGCAAAGGGCAGCAAACTTGCGGTCAGCGACGCGGGGGTTGGGGTGCTATTCTGCAAAGCCGCCTTAGCCGGCGCAAGTTTGAATGTATACATCAACACAAAGGCTATGAAAGACCGGACCTATGCGGAAGATATTAACCGTAAAACCGACGCGCTCCTTGGGGAATACGCGCCCTTGGCGGATCGGATCTTTGAAAGCGTAAAGGGACAGCTTAAAGGATAAGGCGGGTTTTCTGTCCTCAAAGCAAGTAGGTTAAGGAGAAAAAAATGGGTTTATTAAGCGGGAAAGACGTTGCGGAGGCGCTTAAAGAGCGTATGAAACAAGAGGTGGAAGCCCTCAAGTCCAAAAACATAACCCCCACGCTGGGAATTATCAGAATGGGCGAGGAGCCTAACGATATTTCTTATGAAAAAGGAGCGACTAAGACCTGTGAAGGCGTCGGCGCCGGGGTTAAGGTGTTTGCGCTGCCTCGGGACGGGTCCCAAGAGGACCTGCTTAAAACAATTAAGCAAGTGAACGAGGACAAGAGCATTCACGGGGTCCTGCTCTTCAGACCTCTTCCCAAGCAGATAGACGATAACGCCGCCAGAGCCGCGCTCCTGCCCAGCAAAGACATGGACGGGATTACTGACGGTTCAATGGCGGGCATTTATTCAGATACCGGCGCGGGTTTCCCTCCCTGTACCGCTGAATCAGTCATTAAGATTCTCGATCACTACAAGATTGACCCAGCGGGTAAAGATGTGGTGGTGTTGGGACGCTCGACGGTTATCGGCAAACCAGTATCAATGTTGCTTTTAAAGAAAAACGGCACGGTTACGATTTGTCATTCCAAGACCAAGGATATGCAGAAGAAAGTACAGGCCGCGGATATTGTGGTTGTCGCAATGGGACGAGCCTGGTCCGTAGGCAAAGAGTGTTTCAGAGCCGGTCAGTATGTGATTGACGTAGGGGTGAACGCCAAACCTAACGGAGAGAAGGGAACCTGCGGGGACGTGCGAACCGAAGAGGTAGAGCCTATAGTCGCGGGCATTACGCCGGTGCCCGGCGGGGTGGGGTCGGTAACGAGCGCAAATCTCGTGTGCCATGTCATCGAGGCGGCGAAAACCAAAGCATAGTCCCCAGGGTTGTCGGAAAAGTCTCTAAAAAATCGTTATTTCTAGGGATTTGTATGTTGCGGAATTGTGTATTCCGCTGTATAGTAACAGTAATCGTAATGATAATTTTTTTGAAAAGCGGTTTTTTAAAATTATGAAGGTTTTAAAAATCGTTTTGAGGAAGGTACGCTTTGAAAATGCCGGAGTTTACTACTATAGAGCAGATGGAAGAGGTCACTGCTAAACTGAAAGAACGGGCGGTTGCCGTCAACGCGGAAACCTGGGAAGACCGTAATAAAGCCCAGACCCCGCACTGTAAGTTTGGTGAAGACGGAATCTGTTGTAAAAACTGCTCCATGGGACCCTGCCGGATAACGGCAAAAGCCGCCCGGGGCATCTGCGGCGCTGACGCTCACGCTATCGCAGGCAGAAATTATTTGCGGTCCATCGCGGCAGGCACCGCGTCTCACTCGGATCACGCGAGGGAAATTCTGCATGTGCTGCACAGCACCCGGCGGGACGGACCCTATCAGGTGCGGGACGAGGCGAAACTGCTCAGCCTCGCCGCTGAATGGGGCGTTAAAACCGAGGGGCGGGATATTTATGACGTAGCCCACGAAGTGGCGAAAGTCGGCTTAATGGAGTTCGGTAAGCCTGAAGGCTATCAGCTCTTTTCCAAACGGGCCCCCAAGGAACGCCAGGACCTATGGGCGAAAGAAGGGATCATGCCCAGGGCGATAGACCGGGAAATCGCTACGTCCCTCCACATGACCCACATGGGCAATACCGCCGACCCGGAGGCTCTTATCCGTCAGGGTTTGCGGACCGGTCTTTCCAACGGCTGGGGAGGCTCCATGATCGGTACAGAAATCACGGATATTCTGTTCGGTACGCCCCAAGAGCGTAAAAGCGAAGGAAATCTGGGGGTTCTTGAAAAAGATATGGTAAACGTTGTGGTCCACGGTCATGATCCGGCGTTTTCCGAAATGGTTGTTACCGCGACGGAAGTCAAGGAACTGCAAGATTTGGCAAAACAGAAAGGCTCAAAAGGCATTAACGTTGTGGGTCTCTGCTGTACCGCCAATGAGGTTTCAATGCGCCACGGCGTCCGGATGGCGGGCAACTTCCTTCAGCAGGAAAACGTGATCCTCACCGGGGTCTGCGACATGATGTGCGTTGACGTACAGTGTATTTTCCCTGCCCTGCCTAAGCTTGCCGACTGTTTTCATACAAAATTTGTAACCTCAAGTCCTATAGCTCGTATCCCCGGGGCGATTCACGTTGAGTTTGAAGCGGATAAAGCCTTTGAACAGGCAAAAGATCTCGTTAAAATGGCTATCGACGCATATACGAAGCGAGACCCGAACAAAATTTTTATTCCCGATACCAAGCAGGACGCGGTTGTCGGATATCCCTGCGAAATTATTATCAATAAACTTGACGGCATTACCAACAGTCATGTTGACACATTGGGAAGTTACCGTCCCGCGGTGGACGCGATTAAAGCGGGAGTTTTACGCGGCGCGGTGGGTATTGTAGGGTGTAATAATCCGCGAGTCCGTCCCGACTATTCCCATTTCGAGATCATGAAAGAACTCTTGAAGAATGATATTCTCATTGTCGCCACGGGGTGCGCGGCTCAGCTTGCTACTAAAGCCGGACTTTTGAACAAAGAATCAAAATGGGCCTGCGGCGACGGTTTGCGGCGGGTCTGCGATCTGCTTGATATTCCGCCGATTCTCCACATGGGGGCCTGCGTGGACATATCCCGTATTCTGCTTCTGGTGTCGGGCATCGCCAAGGACTGGGGGGTAAATACCACGGCTCTTCCCATTGTCGGGGTTGCGCCTGAATGGATGAGCGAAAAAGCCGTTTCGATTGCAAACTATGTGGTATCCAGCGGCATCGACGTGTACCTCGGCATCGAGCCTCAAGTGAAGGGTTCAAGCCAGATGATGGAACTTATTACCCAGGGTACCCGCAAAATTACCGGCGCGGGTTTCATAATCAATACGGATCCAAAAGCTCTGGTGAAAAGTATTATCGACGGCATCGAAGCGAAACGCGGCGCTCTTGGCATCTAACAATCGGTGTTGGTTTTAGGAGTTTATACCGTGAAAAAAGGGCTGGCAGTACAAAGAAACGTCAAAAAGGGGGGAAACCTATGAAAATCGCGGTTACTGGAAAAGGCGGAGTAGGCAAAACAACCCTTTCCTCCGTCCTTGCCCGTCTTTATGCGGCGGAACAGAAAAAAGTGCTTGCGGTTGATGTAGACCCTGATGCGAATCTTGGGCTGGCCCTGGGTTTTACCGAACAGGAATTGGAAGATATCATTCCGGTTTCCAAAATGGACGATCTTATCGCCGAGCGCACTGGTTCCACGAAGGAAAACTTCGGAAAATTTTTTAAGATAAATCCCCGGGTAGACGATATACCGGATCGGTTTTCAAAAGAGAAAAACGGCGTTAAGCTGTTGATAATGGGTACGGTAGAAACCGGCGGCGGGGGCTGTGTATGTCCTGAACACGTGGTACTGAAACGGGTCATTTCGCATCTGGTGATAGGACGGGACGAAGTCGTTATTATGGACATGGAAGCGGGACTTGAACATTTGGGGCGGGGTACCGCCGGTATGGTGGATCGTTTTATTGTGGTAATTGAACCCGGCGCCCGCAGCATACAAACCTATCACAAGGTGAAATCCCTTGCCGCAGACCTGGGGGTGAAAAAGATAAGCGTTGTCGCCAATAAGGTGCGGGGACCGGAAGATGAGGAATTCCTTAAAAGCCGTATACCGGCAGAGGAACTGTTTGGTTTTATCGGGTATAACGACGAAGTTATCGGCGCTGACCGAAAAGGGATATCCCCCTTTGACACCAGCGAACGGACCCGGGAAGAAGTGGGGAAGATCAAAAACCGTATTGACGCTTCCGCATAAGGGAATTTCTAAAAACTGAAGTTTTTAGAAAAGGTTTATATTATAAGAGAGGAGTAATTCTCGATGAAATTGCTTTTTAACAGAGTTTTCGACGGCGCTGATGAAATGTACGCCGTCGCTGAAAAGACGTTGAACGAGACCGTGAAGGAACTCGGCGAATCAGCGCCTATTGGTATACCGAATACCGCGTTTTTTCTTGCGAGTCATTTGGCGTATCTGAATAAGAAAATTACCACCGTCGGGGAATTGAAAGCCGCGTTTCCAGAAGTTAAAGCCTGGCTGCCCCATGAACAGCGTTTGGCGGACGTGTTCAAGTCTGGTTTCGGCACGGTCTTGGCGGCGGAAGTCATTGAAGCCTGTAAATACGCCAAAGCCAAAGGAGCGGACCCTTACAATCCGAATAACGCGGAAGTCCGCCCCTACTGGGGACACATGAGCGACGCTGAAGTTCGGGAACTTGGGGTTCCCTTGGTAACCGGAGACATTCCCGGATTTGTGGTTATCATCGGTCCCGCGCCGTCTGACGAAGAAGCGGCGGAATTGATCAAAGGCTATCAGTCCCGGGCGATTTTTGTATTCCTTATCGGCGGCATTATTGATCAGGCTCGGCGGATGAACCTTAACATGGGTTTTCCGGTTCGGGTGGTGCCGGTAGGTCCTGAAATTTGGTCGGTAGCGCATATTATATCCCTGGTGAACCGGGCGGCGATGATCTTCGGCGCTGTGCAGCCCGGGGATCGGCACGAATTCGATCATTATACCTTCAACCGGATTCGGGCGTTTGTGAACGCCTTTGCGCCGGTTCCCGATATTGTGGTTGGCTGCGGCGGCGGGGCTATCGCTATGGGCTTCCCGGTGGTTACCAACGATGTCAAGGATATGTGGGCTGTTCCTAAGAGCCTCATCATCCAGCAGGATACCAAAAACTTTATCGAAACCTCTCTTGAAGCCAGAGATATTAAGATAAAAATAACCAAGGTTGATATTCCGGTAGCCTATTCCACCGCTTTTGAAGGTGAAATCATCCGCAGAAACGATATGCACTGCGATATTGACGGCTCCCGGATGCCCTGTTTTGAGTGGGTCCGAACCCTGCCCGATACGGCGGTGGAAGATCACAAAATCGAAGTCTTTGGTCCGGATATCGACAAGGTTGAGGCTGGGGGCAAAATTGCCATGTCCTATATTGTGGAAGTTTCGGGCAAAAAAATGCAGAGCGACTTTGAGCCCGTTTTTGAGCGTAAAATTCATGCTTTTATCAACCAAGCTGAAGGCATCATGCACACGGGGCAGCGGGATCTTATCCGTGTTCGGGTAGGCAAAGCCGCTTTTGCCGCGGGTTTCCGGGCAAAACACTTCGGCGAAATCCTCTATGCGAAAATCAAGAGCGAATACGACGCGGTAGTTGATAAGTGTCAGGTGAAGGTGTACTTAGGCTTTCCCGGCACCCCGGAACACGCCAAACTGGAAGGGCTGAAGAAAGAGGTCAACCAAGTGTACACCAAGCGGGATGAACGCTTGAAAAGCCTCACCGACGAGAGCGTGGAAGTTTTCTACAACTGTATTCTGTGTCAGTCCTTCTCCCCTTCCCATGTCTGTATCGTTACCCCTGAACGCCTCGGGCTGTGCGGCGCGGTTTCGTGGCTTGACGCAAAAGCGACTAACGAGCTTGATCCCAACGGTCCCTGTCAGATCGTTACCAAAGAACGGGTTGTAGATGATAATATGGGCATCTGGGAAGACGTAAACGAGGTGGTCCAGCGGGATTCCCACGGCGCGCTTCAGCAGGTTACGCTGTATTCCATTATGCAGGACCCCATGACGAGCTGCGGGTGTTTTGAATGTATCTGCGGTATCGAACCTTCCAGTCAGGGAGTGGTTATCGTGAACCGGGAACATACGGGTAAAACGCCGGTAGGGATGACCTTCTCTGAATTGGCGGCAAGCACCGGCGGCGGGGTCCAGACTCCGGGGTTCATGGGGCATGGAAAGCAGTTCATCTCATCCAAGAAATTTATGAAAGCCGAAGGCGGTCCCGCCCGTATTGTGTGGATGCCCAAAGCCTTGAAGGATTTGGTTGGGGAACGGCTTAATCGATCCGCAAGGGAACTCTACAATGTTGAAGATTTCACTTCTAAGATCGCTGATGAAACAGTGTGCGAAGAAGATTTGGATGCCTTGCTTGCCTTCCTGAACGAAAAACAGCATCCCGTTCTTCAGCTGGAGCCCCTTTTGTAATAAGCTGGTATAAAACCCAAGGCGTACCGCCTTGGGATATACGATCAGGGCGGTACGCCCTGAGTATCTAATAAAGGAGGAAACCGTTATGCCATTTAAACGGAATCCGCAAAAATTTAATGCGTCCATCAAAGAGGTAGTGATTGGTACGGGAGCGAAAGCTGTTACCCTTGGGGGTGAAAGTGTGTACCCATTGTACAGTTTCGACGATCCGATCAAGAATCCGCCTAAAGTGGGCATTGAGGTGTCCGATAAAGGACCCAACCGGGACCTTCCGGAACTGAAAAAGTTCTATGAAGGCGCTAATACTATTGTTGAAGTCGCGAAACGGGCTTGTACCGCAAAAGGCGTAAGTTTCGTCAGCCTCTATCTTGAAAGCGCGGACCCTAATGGGGAGAACAAATCTGTTGAGGACTGCGTGAAACTCGCCAAAGAAGTCGCCGATGCGGTAGAGCTTCCCCTCATTATCCAGGGCTGTAAGAATGAGGAAAGAGACGCTCAACTCTTTACCAAGATCGCCGAGGTGTTACGGGGTAAAAACTGTCTATTCATGTCAGCAAAAGAAGGGAACTACAAATTGATAGCCGCCGGCGTTGTATTGGCGGGAGAATCAAAGATTGTCGCCGAATCCGCGGTAGACCTGAACCTTGCGAAACAGCTCAATACCATAATTACCAAAGCGGATGTTAAACTGGATAATGTGGTAATGAACGTCGGGCAGTCTGCGGTGGGCTACGGGTTTGAGTATCTTGCTTCTACGATGGATCGTATTGAGGCGGCGGCTCTTGCTCAGAACGATTCATTTTTGCAGGTGCCGATTATTACTCCCGTAGGACAAGAAGCCTGGGGCGTAAAAGAAGCGGTCGCGTCTGAAGCGGACTTCCCTGAATGGGGATCCCAGGAGCAGCGGGGCATTGACATGGAAGTTTCCACTGCGGCGGCGAATATTGCGACGGGTTCTAATGCGGTAATTCTGCGGCATCCTCGTTCTATCGAGGCTGTTTCTAACCTCGTTGCGGCGATTATATAAGGTAAGGAGGAAGAAATGGCTCTGAAAGGTACCGATTATTTTAAATTTACCCCGAGAACAAACTGCAAAGCCTGCGGGAAACCGACCTGTTTGGCCTTCTGTATGGACGTAGCGGCAGGCAAGCTTGAAATTGCCAAATGTCCTCACATTAAGCCGGAGGATCTTGAGAAGTTAAGCGAAGCCTCTGCGCCGCCGATGAAAACCATTAAGGCCGGCGCGGGCAAAGCGGAATTTACCCTTGGCGGCGAGACCGTGCTGTTCCGGCACGAGAAGACCTTTGTGTCAAAGTCTCTCTACGGCGTGAATGTAACCGGCGATACTATTGACAAGATGTTGCCGGAGATCAAAAAAATCGATTATGTACGCATCGGCGAGCGGATGTTCGTTGAAGTCCTCAATATTGAATTTACCGGCGATAAAGGTAAGTTTCTTGACGCAGTAAAGAAGGCTAATGGGGCTGAACGTCTTCTCATTTTGTCTGTTACCGATCCGGCGGCGGCAAAAGAAGCCCTTGACATCTGCAAAGCGAACAAACCCATTTTGAACGGCGCTGACGAATCGAATTGTGAGGCAATGAACAAACTTGCTACAGAAGCGGGCGTTACCCTTGGGGTCAGAGCGAAAAATCTCGACGCGCTTTATGACACGGTAGCCAAACTCGAAGCCGGGGGCAACAAAAATCTTGTGCTTGATGTGGGCTGCGGGTCGGTCAAAGAGGCTTTTGCCAATGCGGTGCAGATTCGCCGGGCGGCCCTCAAGGATCAGGATCGCACCTTTGGGTATCCGTCAATCGTCAATGTCGGCAAGCTGTCGAAAGGGAACCATGAACTGGAAGTCGCTCTGGCTTCTATTTTCACCGTGAAGTATGGGTCTATCATCATCCTTGACAGTATGGATTACGCGAAAGCCCTCCCTCTCTATGGATTGCGGCAGAATATTTTCACGGATCCCCAGAAGCCGATGAAGGTTGAACCCGGGGTCTACCAGCTTAATGGCGCTGATACTAATGCGCTCTGTCTTACCACCGTCGATTTCGCGCTTACCTACTTTATTGTGGCTGGTGAAATCGAGCGTTCCGGCGTACCGGTGAATCTCATCATCACCGACGCGGGCGGCTATTCGGTGCTTACCGCGTGGGCGGCAGGTAAAATGACCGCCGGTTCTATCGCTAAGTACGTCAAAGAAAATTGCGGCGATAAATGCAAAAATCAGACGCTGGTACTGCCCGGCAAGGTTTCGGTACTCAAGGGCGAACTTGAAGAAAGCCTCCCGGGGTGGAAAATCATTATCGGTACTAACGAAGCGGTAGGTATCGTGAAGTTCTTAAAAGACTTTAAGAATTAAACGAGAGATCCGGGACGAGGGTTTTTAATGATCCTCAGTCCCAGGTTTTCCTAAAAACAAGGAGAAAAATATGGGAAAATTTGTTATGATTGGGGAGAATATTCATTGTATTGCCCCGTCGATTAAAAAGGCTATGGATGAGCGTGACCCCAAGCCGATCCTTGAACGGGCGGAGAAACAATTAAAAGTCGGCGCCACGTATCTGGACTTTAACATGGGACCGAAACGCAAAGGCAGCGAAGGGCTTATGTCCTGGGGTATTCAGCTTCTTCAGTCTCACTTTGACAATGTGCCTATCGCCCTTGATACCGCTGATATTGATGAAATTGAAAGCGGCATCAAGGTTTATAACCGTTCAAAAGGCAAGCCGATTGTAAATTCCGCCGACGCGGGAGAGCGGAAGAAATACCTTGATGTTGCGGCGGATAATGACGCTATCGTCTTTGCGCTCTGTTCAAAGGAAGGCGTACCCGGTGATAACACTGAGCGTGAACAGTATATGCAGGAGATGCTTGAGCATTGGCTGGGAAGAGGACAAGACCCGGCCGACATCTGGTTTGATCCGCTTTTTGTTGTTATTAAAGGTATGCAGGACAAACAAAAAGATGTGTTAAACTTCATCAAATACCTTGCGGATCAAGGGCTTAATTCTACCGGCGGACTTTCCAATGTATCCAACGGTATGCCCAAGGAAATTCGTCCCCAGGTCAATTCCATTATGATCGCCATGTCTATCGCTATGGGGCTTACCTCCGCAATCGT
>JAITHD010000232.1 GCA_031280155.1 Treponema sp.
CGCGGGAGGCGGCGGTTCGGTTTTTGCGGCCCCTGAAGACCCGCAGGAACCAGCCAACATAACGAGAGCAAGGACTGCTCCGTAACCCATAATCTTCTTCATTCTTTTCTCCTAAACAATGTAGAATAATTATATTATCAAAAATATTGAAAAAAGATCAATATATATTATTGGTTTTTTTCAATATTTCTACCAATCGATATCTGGTCAGCTCCCCCTGCCTAAAGGTTTTTTCTAGGACTTGGGGCTTGGGTCTCTTTCGAGGCTTGCTCCCCCAAGATTTCTACTTCCTTCCCGCTTTTTTCTTTTTTCTTTTTTCTAAGCGGGTATTTCTACGGCGGTTTCACTCCTGTTGCCAAGAGCCGGAGCCGCTCTATCCATAGACGTTACTTCCCCACGCCGCGTGGGTAGGTCTCATGCTCATTATCACCTAGTCTTTGCCTAAATGTCAAATTATTTCCAACCTATCTTTTGCCGCTTGTGCCGCCTTATATCCCCAGCCCTAAAGGGTTTTCTATAAGGTTTTACGGCGGTTTTGATAAGCACTTATTCATGGCTGTCCTCTAATGACCGTTCTTGATAAAAGCCTTGAACGAAGCCGAAACATCGAAGAGCAATTTGGAGCTATTAACGAATTTGTACAAGGACTTATTGCGGAAAACGAGTGGCTTAGAGGAAGCCCCGCGACTTCTAGAGATAGAGGAACTTGAAGTTGCAAAATTAAAAATAAGTTTGTTGGGATTAATCTTGTTTTTAACATAACCAGAATAATAAGGTATATACTTTGGACTAAGGGAATAAAACTTCCATACTGGCTCAATCTCATACTTTTAAGGAGGGAAAGAATGTCAGGCTTATACCTCCCGTATCTCTTTTATTTTAAAAAAACTAATTTAGTCGGCTTTTGCATACGATATAATAAGTTAAAAGAGAGATAAAATCATACTGAGTTTTTAATTGGTATCTTGTATTTTTTGCTATGCCTGTTGTATACTAAGAAAATCGAATAGACCTAAGCCGCATAATTCCTCTTCAGGAGGAATTGTACGAAAACCAAGGGGCTATCCCTTTGGCACGTTCATTGAAGTAGAAATTTTGGGGAGTAATTTGGGCAGATGGACCAAGCCCCAAACCCTCGCCTTTAGGTGAGGGTAGCTGACGCAACAGGAGATATACATGAAACAGCAAGCCGTGTCAGCGTTAGTGGAAAACCGAGCGGGTACGTTGAGTCGAGTTTCCGGGCTTTTCAGCCGCCGAGGGTTCAACATTGACAGCCTGACTGTTGGAGAAACCGAGGACCCTTCGATTTCCCGAATGACTATTGCAGTAACCGGCGATGATTCGGTGCTTGAACAGATCATAAAACAGCTCGGTAAACTGGTTGATGTGATTGCTGTGCGGAAGCTGGATTCAGCATCTTGTATTCGTCGGGAAATTATGTTGGTGAAAATTCAGGCGGATGAGAAAAATCGGACTGCGGTTGTCCAGATTGCGGGAATTTTTCGTTCCCGCATCATCGACGTTTCCCCTGCTACTATTACCATTGAAGCTACCGGCGATATAGAAAAGCTTGATGGTCTTCTCTTGCTCCTGCGTCCTTACGGGATTCTTGAACTTGCCCGGACAGGGCTTGTCGCATTAGAACGCGGTTCTTCCGTCCTAAGCATCGGCAGCTAACCGTCCCCGGCAGAGGGTCGATTCAATGCTCACTATATAACACATTGCCATCGTGTGAAGGAGTTTTTATGGCTATTATGTATTATGAAAAAGATTGCGACCTCAGCGTACTCAAAGGAAAAACCATCGCGGTTATTGGGTACGGCTCTCAAGGTCATGCCCATGCGCTTAACGCCAAAGAATCGGGACTTAACGTGATTGTAGGGCTTTATGAAGGGTCAAAATCATGGAAATCCGCTGAATCAGCGGGTTTCCAGGTCAAAACCGCTCAGGCTGCGGCGGAAGCCGCGGATTTTATCATGATCCTCATCAATGACGAGAAACAGGCTAAACTTTACCAAGAATCTATCAAACCAGCGTTGAAATCTGGTAAGACCTTAGCCTTTGCTCACGGATTCAACATCCATTTCGGTCAGATTACGCCGCCGCCGGACATCAACGTTGTGATGATAGCTCCTAAGGGACCGGGACATACAGTACGGGAACAGTATCAAGCAGGCGCGGGAGTGCCTTGTCTCATTGCGGTATATCAAGATGCCACCGGAGACGCTAAACGGATCGGACTTGCCTACGCTGCGGCTATCGGCGGCGCCAGAGCTGGAGTCTTGGAAACAACGTTCAAGGAAGAGACCGAAACCGATCTTTTCGGAGAACAGGCGGTTCTCTGCGGCGGCGTGTCGGCTCTGATGAAAGCCGGCTACGAAGTGCTGGTAGAAGCCGGTTATCAGCCTGAGAGCGCTTATTTCGAGGTAATGCATGAAATGAAGCTCATCATTGACTTGGTCAATCGCGGCGGGCTTTCATTTATGCGTTATTCCATCTCAGACACCGCTGAATACGGCGATTATGTGACCGGACCGAAGATCATCACTGAGGACACGAAGAATACAATGCGCCAAGTGCTGAAAGATATTCAAACCGGTACATTCGCTAAAGATTGGATCAGCGAAAATCAGGTAAATCGTCCCTTCTTTAATAAAATGAGAATTATTGAAGCTCAACATCCGATTGAACAAGTTGGAAAAGAGCTTCGTTCTATGATGAGCTGGCTCCCAAAGTCAGAAAAATAGATAACCGGCGGCTGAGAATAAATATCCAGATATGGAAGGATAGACGCATATCTTTTCATATCTGTTCTTTATCAAAACCGCCGTAAAACCTTATAGAAAAACCCCTTTAGGGCTGGGGATAGAAGGCGGCACAAGCGGCAAAAGATAGGTTGGAAATAATTTGACATTTAGGCAAAGACTAGGTGATAATGAGCATGAGACCTACCCACGCGGCGTGGGGAAGTAACGTCT
>JAITHD010000092.1 GCA_031280155.1 Treponema sp.
TAGCGTGGCGCTATGGCATCGGGGGCAGGTGAGTTCTTTGGTGATTGTCATTCTTCCATAGTATCTTCCTTGTCCCCTTTGTCATACCCTGCCCATCATACTTTGTGGATCACCTCCAAGGATTGAGGAACGGATTTTTTGAATATTCTCTTTTGCTATTCAGTATACTCTGGATAGCAAAAAATAAAAAATAGTAACAATAGACTTGCATTTATCATCCTCCTTGTCATATAGTAAAAGGAAGATGATAAAGTTTATTCTTTCGTTTTTATGTATGATATTCCTATCTAAAAGCGTATATTCTGAAGATTGGTGGAATTCATTAGATTATAAAACCTTTGAATCCCAACAGAATACGGAAATACGGTTTTTATATCGGGTAAATCCTCCTAAAATAGCCATTGGTTTACCAGGAAATACTATCGTTGATGCAACCGACGATCCGATTCGAGTCTTCGATGTTGTTCAGGACTATTTTAAACAACAGGAAACGTTTAAAAAACGGGATGAAATACGCAATCTCATCGGCATTGATATTCCGTTAGAACATATTGAAATAACTAAGAATGAGGAAGGTTCAATAGAATTAACCGTATCAAATCAAGAAGCCTTTGAAAAGGTCTGGGAATCCTTATTATCTGTATACACTAAAATAATTCCCTATGTATCCGCTGACGGAGAATATTATCCCGGATACGCCTTGCCCAACTCAGATAATTTCAGCGCCTCTATTGTGGTATATAAAGAACTGATTGCTATTACTAAGATCAGCAGCGAAGATTCGTACCACCAAAAATATCAACGACCTGAATACAATCTCCTCTATGGGCATATTCAGGGAGAAGCCTTTTCTCCTTCATATATTGACACTTTAGAATTTTAAGCGGTTTTCGTCAAATATTTTTTTTACTTTAAAAATAAAGGGTTGGAACTGCATTTCAGCGCTTGTTTTCACTTGCTATTTATCTTGTCTTATCTTCGGTTCGCCGTAAAATTCCTGCCTTTAGGCATGGGGATATAAGGCTCAAGAAAAAGTTTTGTAACAACATTCTTGACCAGGCTGGTTGCTTTGTGGTATACTGAAAACGTTGAATAGACCTATCCACGCAACGTGGGGAAGTAACGTCTATGGATACGGCAGCTCTGGCTCTCGGTAACAGGAGTGAAACCGCCGTAGAAAAACCCGCTTAGAAAAAAGAAAAGAGCGGGGAAGAACTAGAAATCTTGGGGAGTAAGCCGGGCAACCGGAACAAGCCCTAAGCCCCCGCCTTTAGGCGTGGGGTAGCTGACAGAAGAGAGGTAAATTATGGCTTACAAAGTAGATGCAGGCAAGTGCAGCAACTGTGGTTCCTGTGAGGATGCATGTCCTAGTGAAGCTATCAGCGAAAAAAACGGCGCTCGATGGATTGACGCGGATAAGTGTGTAGATTGCGGCTCCTGTGAAGCGGACTGTTCGTCTGAAGCAATTGCACAGGCCTAGCTGCCCGTATAATCCGAAAAGAACGACCGAGGTATAGGACCTCGGTCTTTTTTTATGTATTGTTACGCGAATGAATAAAACAATACCTTTTTTTATACTGCTTATAGCTCTGGCAAACGGGCTTTACGGGGTAGAAGATGCTCCGTTAGGATTTCCTATTATTATGCAATTAAATTCTTATGATATAGGATTTAAGCAGTATTTGTCTGATGTAGAAGCCGCGCGGCGGCGTATTGTTAATCTGGAACGTACCGGCGAATCCCCGTCGGTGATTGCTGAAGCCTTGACTGTATATGCTTATACTCCGGGGGGAAGCGATAATCTGCTCAGTCTTGCGGCCCGGTGTAATATTCCGTACGCAAGCCTTGCGACGCTTAATCGAATCTCTCATCAGGGAGTTTTGGATACCGCAAAGCCCCTGTTGCTCCCTTCCGCGCCGGGCTTGTTTATTCCTGAAAATCCGGAATCGGATTTGGAACAGCTTTTGGCGTCAAGCCGGATTGCTAATCCTCAAGGAATCAGCATAACCCTCACCCTGAATGGAAATAAAGAGGGGTTCCGTTTTTTTCCCGGGGCTGATTTTAATCCAACAGAACGAGTTTTTTTCTTTCATACTGGTTTCAGGTATCCCTTGCGGAACTATCGGCTGACCAGTGCTTTTGGTCCTCGAATAAATCCAGTTACCGGTTCCTTACGGAATCATAACGGCTTGGATTTGGCTGCCCCAACTGGAACCGAGGTATACGCGGTTCGGGAAGGGGTGGTTACGGAAATCGGGGAGGATAGGGTTTACGGAAATTATATTATTATCCGGCATAATCAGGGCTGGGTAAGTCTCTATGGGCATCTCTCAAAAATTGAAACAGTCTTGCGAAGAAACGTAGAATCCGGTACGCTTATAGGTAGAGTGGGATCTACCGGACAATCAACAGGTCCTCATCTGCATTTTGAATTGCGGCAGAACGGCAAGGCTCAGGATCCGGGGAAATACCTATTTAAAGAAGGGACGTAAATCATGAAACCTCGGTACGTTGTACTGGCGTGTTTGTTTTGTTTAGGTATCAATATACAGGGAAAACTCTATGCGGAATCTATCCGTGCGCTTATTGCGGGAAATCTGGAAATTGCGCTGGATAATCCCGGGGGGGTATCGATTCCTCTTTCATATATCAGTTCAGTTACTATCAATCTAGGACAGGACCTCCGCTTTTTCAGAGGCGTTGAACTTGAATTGACCGCGCCTCAGACCTATCTTGATCACTATGGAAGTCTGGCTATTGGGCTTTATGCTAATCTGAATACTACCCCCAGTCCGGGTATTGCCGACCTAGAGGCGCAGCAGATCAGCTTTGAGCCTATGCCGAATAAAATTCAGACTATATATCAGATTCCTATCAAGGCGTCTCATGGATTGCGGACTAATCCGTATATTTCTGTTCCTACAGGCATTGTATCGCCGTCGTCGTTTCCGCTCTTGTTTAGGATAATGCCGGTTATCAAGGGATTAAACGAAGAAATCGAATCCATGCTCTTTCATCTGCATATTAAACCTATTTTGAGTAATGAAGGAGGGGTAAAAATTAATCCCCGGTATCCTGAACAGCTTTCTGGCAAGCCTTTTGTGGTGCTTATTGATGATATGGTCATAGAAAACCCCGAGGAAGAACAGATTTTGAAAGAAGGAACCCATCATTTAGTGATACTTTCTGAAGATTACCGCAATGAAAGCCGTCGTTTTCTGGTAGAACGGGGAAAAATTCTGGATATTACCGTAGAATTACAAGACCCTACGCCGATTATCATCTTTGAAGCTCCTGAGAACGCGCTTATTTATGTGGATAATGAACTGCTGACCAATACGGTGAAGCCGTATCTGGTTGAGCCCGGGCGTCATGAAGTTAAATTTCAAATGAGCGATTATTCAATAATCAGACCATTGACCGTACAAAAAGGTAAAACCTATCGGGTTGCGCTAACAGTGGATATTACCGTCTCTGAAAGTGAATGAAAATAAAAAGTAGTTAAAGAATTCACCTGTTTCCGTCGATATATTAAATGTCGGACCTATAGTTCCCCTCCCAAATCACTATATCTCCGATTCGCCTCAAAGGCAGGCCGGTTTTGACCGGCCTTTTTTTATTTATCTGAGCTTGCATCGGCTATTTTTATATGCAGTTGTGAGTGTCAGCTATCATTGCAGGCAGTCTGCCCTTGATAAATCTATTCTATATTATTACGATAAGGTATGAAAAATTATAATCTGAAATTGACGTTTCTCTGTTTTCTTGCTTTGGTTATGACGTTTTTTTTGGAAGCCCAATCGTCGGTAACTATATATGGGCTTAAAGGTCCTTCAGGAGTAGGCATGATTCGGCTTTTTGAACAGCCTCCGCAGCACTCAGGAGTAACCGTGAACGTAGAAGCTTTGGCTCAGGCGGACTTAATGGCGGCTCGTTTTATTGCCGGAGACGCAAAGGTCGGTATCCTACCCCCTAATGTAGCGGCTAAGATCGCTTCCACAGGCAAGCGGATTCAAGTAGCCGCAGTGGTAGGAACCGGTATGTTGAGTCTGCTCACCAGCGATCCTAGTATCCGTCGGATTGAAGACCTGAAAGGCAAGACCGTAGAAGTCGCGGGTCAAGGCGCTACTCCGGATTATGTGTTCCGACGGATACTAATTTCCAAAAAAATGAATCCTGATCGGGATGTCAGACTGAATTTTTCCTTAGCATACCCTGAAATAGCCCAGTCTCTCATTGCGGGGCGGGTATCTACCGCGCTGATACCTGAGCCTTTTGCTACAATGGCTCGATCTGGCAAGCCTGATTTACGGCAGATATCTGATATTCAGCAGGAATGGGTAAATGCCGGAGGCAGCGGAAACTATCCTATGATTGCGCTGGTGGTAGACGCTGATTTTGCGGCTTCCCAGCCCGCTTTGTTGAGAACGATATTGAACAGCGTTAAAAATTCTATTGAATGGGTGGTTGCACACCCTGCCGAAGCGGGAACGCTCGTTGAAAAGCATAACTTGGGACTTCGAGCAGCAGTGGCAAGCGCCGCCATACCTCGAAGCAATTACATATTTATTCCCGCCCTTGAAGCCCGGTCTGGACTGGAAGCGCTTTACAAAGCCTTTCTCGAATTTTCACCTGCTTCTATTGGAGGGAAACTTCCGGGGGAGAATTTCTATCTCAAGTGGTGAACAAGAAAAAGCCCCTTCCTCTGGTATGGACTGTTATGGGAATAGGTCTTCTCTTTTTGGGCTGGGAACTAGGTTCTCAGCTTTGGGGAAGCGATCTCATATTTCCAGGACCTCTTTTGGTTTTGAAACAATGGCTTCTTCTGATACAGACCAAGGGATTTCTTGAAGCCTTAGCATACACCTTTGGGCGGGTAATGCTGGGGATTATCGTTTCCGCGCCTTTAAGCGTGGGAGTAGGTCTTATCGCGGGACTGGATACCCGAGGAGCCGCGTTTTTCCGCCCTTTTTTCGCGGTGATTGGGGCTACACCGGTTATGTCGGTGATTCTCATCGCGTTTCTCATATTAGGCTCTGAACGGACGCCGATCTTCACCGCGTTTCTCATGGTGTTTCCAGTAATGACCGCCAATACCGTTGAAGGGGTACATGCGGTGGATCCAAAACTGAAAGAGCTTTGTAAGGTATATGCCTTATCTTGGCGGGAGCAGGTGCAGCATCTGTACATTCCGGCGATTACGCCCTTTATTTTAGGCGGACTACAGAGCGCTCTAGCCCTGTGCTGGAAAGTTGTGGTAGCCGCGGAAGTTCTTGTGCAGCCTCTTCGCGCTCTGGGAACAGGCATGCAGCGTTCCAAAGCCCAGCTTGAAACACCGGAACTTTTCGCTTGGACCTTGGGGACTGTAATTGCCGCAGCGTTGTCTCAATGCCTGCTTACCTTGATTTTAAAGCCTCGTGTTAAAGGAGTTTAATGTCGATAGTGCGGTTTAGCAATACATCGGGACAGGAATGCCGCTATAGTACAGTCGGCTCCACCGAAATCCGTTGTTGGCAGAAAGCCGTAGATACGCAAGTGCTGGATGCCGGACTTTTGGGAAAAAATGACAGCGATAAAACCAGCGTAGAAAACCCCGCAAGAGGAAAGAAGCAGGAAGCAAACTTCAAGCCTTGCGTGCCTAATACCGATATCAGCATAGAGGAGCAGTGTCTAAAGATATGGTTCAGAGCCTTTGTGTTAGGGAACTTTCTTTTGGGTTTAGTGAAAAACCGCTTTTTGATAAACTTTCTTTGAATTTCAGTGAAGAAAATCCCGTTATCTTTTTGGGACCTTCTGGGTGCGGCAAAACCACCTTATTGCGGCTTATGGCAGGTCTTTTGGAACCTTGGTCTGGATATGTGGCATTCAGCGGCAAGGCTTCAGGAATTTCCTTTGTATTTCAAGAACCTCGGCTGCTTCCTTGGCTTACGGTTTGGGAAAACGTCGTACTTCCGATCAAAAAGACCTTGCCCCCTAAGGAAGCTAAAGCGCGGGGAGCGCATTTTCTGGAATTAGTATCCCTCAAGGATAAAATGAGGGTCTACCCTGATGCGCTTTCCGGGGGGCAGCGGCAGCGGGTTTCTATTGCCAGAGCGTTTACCTATCCATCTCAGATCATGTTTATGGATGAACCCTTCCAGTCCTTAGATATTCCGTTACGGATAGAACTCATGGAAATGACCTTATCTCTGTTTGCGGAAGAACCGCGGCTGCTTATTGCGGTTACTCACGATCCCAGAGAAGCCATATTTCTTGGACGTCGAATCCTTGTATTAGGAAAGCCCCCGCGGGGAGTTATCTTTGACGAGACGGCTCCTCTATTTTCTCTCAGCCGAGTTTACGGCTCCCCAACAACCAGTGAATTAGAAGCCCGACTGCTTCAATCCCTCAGCAAACAATGAATTATGACCATAGAGGCTGTCCGAATTATATGGCTTTTTGGTTCTTTGGGGTTTATATACGATAATGTTGAGGGTCTCCCTCTTGACTAATCAAATATATTCTATAATGTATAGAAATATGCTTATCGTTAAAATATTATTAGGTTTTTTAGGTCTCGGCATAGTGGTATTTGTCCATGAACTAGGGCATTTTCTCGCAGCCCGAGCGGTGGGTATTGATGTGGAAGCTTTTTCTCTGGGCTGGGGCAGTCCTATTTTAAAGAAAAAGATAGGACGAGTTGAATATCGTATCGGATTGTTTCCAGTTGGAGGCTACTGCAAGATGCGGGGGGAAAATGAATTTCAGGAAGCCTATGAAAACCGAAAAAACGCGGTTTCGCCGGAACCAGGAACCTACATGGGAGCAAGTCCTTGGCGGCGGATTGTTACCTGTTTCGCAGGTCCTTTCTTTAACCTTATCTTTGCGGCATTGGCTTTTTCAGTTATCTGGGGGATGGGTTTTAAGGTGAATACCTTGGAAAATAAGATTGTCCTGATTTCCAGCATCAACCCGGACGCACGGTATCCGGCAGACGCGGCGGACCTCCAAACCGGAGATCGGATTATTGAAATCGACGGCGCCCCTATTAATTATTACCATGATATTCGAGAACATATTGCGGTTAACGCTGAAAAAGAACTGGCTCTCAAAGTTGAGCGGGACGGCGCTATTCAGTCTCTCACGGTAAAACCTGAAATGGATAAGCGTACCGGCGAGGGAAAAATCGGGGTCTATTTCTGGAGTGATCCTGTAATAGAATCGGTGACCTCCGGAAGCCCTGCGGATATTGCCGGACTCAAGGCTGGAGACAGACTTCTCAAAGCAAACAACAAACCTATTCCTTATACGGTGGCCCTCCTCTCGGTCCTGGAAGAACAGCCTTCGGTACTGACCATAGAATTTGAACGGGAACATCAGATTATACAGACCGACTTAATCATGTCTTATACAGATGCGGGAACTACCGATTTAGGTATAACGTATCAGGCGGTAGAATATCAAACCCCTAAACTTTCTCCTATAAACGCGGTGGTGAAAGGCGCAGGTGAAACGTGGAAGACCTTGGTCATATCTATCCGCAGTTTCAGCCTGCTTTTCAAAGGCGTCGATCTCACACAAGCGGTATCCGGTCCAGTACGAATCACCTATATGGTAGGAGATATTGCGGCTGAAGGTTTTGAGCGGAGTTTCGGAGACGGTATACGCTCGATGATGAATTTCCTTTCTCTGATTTCTATTGCGCTCTGTATTATGAATCTTCTTCCAATTCCTATAGTTGACGGCGGGATGATTCTGCTGTGGCTGGCGGAAATAATCATACGAAAACCCCTTCATCCTAAAGTAATTGCCGCTTTCCAGACTGTTGGGGTAGTCCTTATTTTTGGGCTTATGATCTTTGCAGTTTTTGGAGATATCCTCTATTTTGTGCGCCGTTAATATGAAATATCACCTTCTCAGCGTTATCTGCGGGCTTGTACTGTTTGCGTTCTTAGAGGGCGCTTGTTTATCAGCCCAGTCAAAGCCTGTTTTCGGAGAATCCGGTTTCGTGCTGCCCCAGGGACATCAGGGGGCGGTACAGGTTTTGATTGATGATGAACAGGGACGTCTTTTGAGCGCCGGCGCTGACGGGTTTCTTGCGATTTGGGATGTCAAGCACGGCGCAGCGCTTGACCGGTTTCAGTTGAGTGTACATCCCATTCATGCTATGGCCCTGCGCCCCGGAGCGTCTCAGATCAGCGTAATAGGAAGCGACGGCGTTGGAATTCATTATATTTCCGCTTGGGATTATGAGGCTAAAAAACTGCGATTCACCCTGACTTTTCGAGATGCCATATCGTATATCAATTATTCCGCAAGCGGAACTTACTTGATTGCGGTACGGAACAGTAGAGCTTCAGTAGTGTTCATTCATGCGGAAACCGGGGAGATCCTGCGAACCGTTAACGCTCAGGGAACCGTGAGTTTTGCGGCTACCGGCAAATCAGAACGGACTATGATAACCTATCTTCCCTCAGGAGTGCTTTCTTATTGGGACTTAGAATCAGGAACGGAAATTCGGCATTTTATTGTTCCCCCTCAGATGCAGTCTCCGGTATTATTCGGCAACAACCGGTTTCTTGGAGGCATCGATACAAACGGGCTGGTGGTACTGGATGCCGTATCTGGAGCTGCCATTATACGGGACCGGATGATTACGCAAGGTATTCTGCTTTCGCTGCATCCGGAATCTTCTGAATTTATGGGACTTGGGACAGGAGGAGGGTCTTCCAGACTTTATCATTTCAATCTGACCAATCCAAGGAAACTTGAAATCAAAAAACAGTGGCTTATTCCGAGGACTATTCCGGCTGTTACGAGCGCTGTGATTACCGCTAACAACCTAGCCTTAGGCACGTCTTTGGGGGCGGTATGGCTTGGCAAGGAAGACGGTTCGGCAAAGCAGATGCTGACGGCGGCGAAAAATCAGCGGTTTATTGTAAAAGCCGGGGCATCAGGCAATACACTGGCGTTTCTTACCCAGAATCAGGATCTCTGCTTTATTCCGCTTGATTATACGAAACTTGAACGCAACCAGTTTATACAGTTAGAGCGGGTTTCGTATACCCAGATAACATCTGGACAAGATTCAGGGACCGGATCAGAACAATTTATACTTTGGCAGGACGACAATACCCGATCCTTTCCGGTACGCCGAACTCTCACCGATGCCGATATCCCGATAACCAATCTATCCCTGCGGTTTCCATTGCGGTCTGTTGCGCTCTTAGAGGAAAAAGCCCTTTTTCTGGATTCTCTTGGAAACATTAAGATTATTTCTTTGAGAACCGGCAATCTTTTGTTTTCATTTTCTTCTATAGCGGCTTTGGACGCGGTTTTTCTTGATAACGATCATATTCTCATTGGGCGGGGGGCGGTTTTCGGAGATACCCCGTTTTTAATGGTGAACATCACTACTGGCGAAACTGTACCCCTTGCGTATCCGGCCTCTGTAGGAGCCAGAGTATATTTGGGATCACGTAAAATTCCCTATGGAGTAGCAATAGAACAGCAGGACGGGGTTATGAAGACCGCTATTCTCAGACTCAATATAACGAATCCATCTTTGACGGTAAAACTTTTTGAAACCGAAGGAGAAGATACGGCTTTCGGATTAGCTGAATCCAATACCTTTCTTGCGGCTACTTTAGGCGGTTCCGGAGGGTTTTTGTACAGTGAAGCTGAAAGTCCTAAGCCTCTGGAACGAAGCCCTGGACTTCCCCAGCATCTCATTGACGGCGGCGCTTATCTGATTGCTATTGACAGCGAAGGCAGTATTGCATGGCATGATCCTAAAACAGGAACATTGCTTGCCCTGTTCAGGTTATACGAAAATGATTGGAGTCTTCAAAGGCTACGCAATACGCGGAGCGTGGTTACTGGGAAGATAACATATAAAGAGTAAGGAGCAATGAGTATGCATATACTGGAAGAATATAGATCGGCTCTTAGAGAAGCGTTTGATACTTGGGGAAAAGACAGTCAAGTCATGATGGCTTTAGAAGAAATGGCTGAACTATCAAAGGAATTATTAAAAAACATCAACAGAAAAAAGAATAATAAAAAAAATATTACCGAAGAACTGGCTGATGTGTATGTTACATTAGAAAGTTTGAAAATTATCTATAATATATCGGATATAGAACTATGTGAAATAATCGACAAAAAAGTTTTAAAATTAAAAAATAAACTTGTGTAAGTATACCCCTAGAGGCATTAAGCTGCAAAAGAAGGCTGCTGAGATAAATGATCGTTCATTCATCCCAGCAATACCGTTATTTTTTTCCAATATATGAGACTTCTTTCCCAAAAACCTCTTTAGATGTACTTGACAGATACTCAGGCATAGGTGAATCAGATGAATAAGGCTGCAAATTGGTATAATAAATAAGACCATATTGACAGTTGCCGTTATTTCCCAGCTCTTCGGAAATATAATCCAATATATCCATATCTATTTCCGTAAGATTAATCATAGCCGGCGCATAGGTTCTTGTACCGATAAAATCCATATAGGATTTTCCCTCATCGTCAGCCCCAAATAGGTCTGGATCATTATTAATACTGTAAGTAAGACAGCTTAACGTAGTAGCAAAGGCGTATCGCGGTACCGCCGGAGGCAAATGTTTTCCAAATCCTACTTCCCGTACGAGAATCGGCGTCTTTTCTTTAATGTCCGGCGGTATATCTCCCTGAAATGAGCCTACCGCTCCAAAGGATTCAATGAGATAACTCATCATATCGGTCATATTACCGCCGCCTTTTTTCCATGCGTCATTTTTCTTTAATTCTCCATCTATATTGGGGATCTGGACAAATTTTTCTCCGTCCCAATAGGGGGTCCCAATTTCAGGATAAGGGGATTGACTATTGCTTTCTCCTTCTACATCGTAGAATTCAATGCCGTCAAGCCCGTAATATTTGCATACGTCAACACATTCACGGGCAAAAATAGGCTGTTCAGCTTTCGTTAAACTGCCGACGCAGACGCCTTCTTTCCCGCCTTTGATGCCAAGCAGCACCTTGATGCCTTTGTCCCGTAAAGGTTTAATATGAATTTTCCAATTCCGCAAAAACTTCAACAACGGTTCAGAATAGCTGATATATGCATTGACTGAACCCTGTTTGATCGATGCTCCGCCGATAATTACATAGTCAAAATATAAGGTATTAGAACCTTTCAGCACATAATTACCGGTATCCGCCAAAATTTCCGAAGTTTCTGAATTGTCGGTGTCAATATAAACGCCTACCCGGACTATAGCATTGGATCTGGGAGGGTGTTTATCCGGCGGCTCCTGGGTAAACAGTAATTCTGTACCCTCTGGGTTCGAACAGGCGGCTATACATAAGGAGACAACCATTCCTATTATACTGATGTACAAGGCTTTGCTTTTTAATGACCTATTCCTCATTATATGTACCCTTAGCTTTTGTTAGTATACTAGCGGATAATCCGTTCCAACATAAATTGTTCTCTCGTTATATAAAATCTGGCTCATGCGTGTAAGATAATGTTCAGCTTCCGCTATTCCTTGACCAAAATAGTTGGGAGATCTGGTTCTCAAGTTCTGCC
>JAITHD010000002.1 GCA_031280155.1 Treponema sp.
CACAGGTTTTTCCGGCCCTGGGCGGAAAACTCGTCCGAGAGTTCCCCCATAGGACTAGACGGCGTAATCGGGTAAATCGCAATTACCTCGCTCAGCGCGTGGGCTACATGAGCCGCCGCGGTGTTTCCGTCAATCATAACCATGTGTTTACTGGCCATTGTTTTTCCTTAATTGGTTGGATTATTTTATTATAGACCCAAAAAACAATTTATGCAAGCCGCCGTTTCTTTTGCCCTAAAAACGGTATGTAGTCCGCCTTGACGCTCCCCATGACTAAAGGAGGGGGCTTTACAGCGCTTTTGGTAACTTTAAACATTAAACGATAAAATCGTTAAATTATTATACTATACGGATATGCAAAATTATATCAATCAGTTGTCTTGACTATACCCAAAGTTACGCATAAAATATATAGTATCTTTTATGGTTTAGCTGAAGGACATATTCAATGACCAAGCCTAACCCAAGGTCTTATTTAAGGACCTGATATACAAAGATCGTCCCATTGAACCCCGTTCAGTCACAACTTGTCCGAATCTTCCACACTAGGTTCGTTATCGAGGTTTATTACCAATGGTTCTAACTTGTTTTACTAGAGGCAGATGGAAAGGTTGTTGAAAAAGTCACGAGCTTTTACGCATATTTTACAAGCAAGGAGATGTTTGTAGTGACTGTAAGTACATTTAAACGGGGGTTGCGTGTTCCTACTCGAAAAACCGCTACTGAGGGAAAAGCGGTGGAACTGGTTCCTCCGCCAAAACAGGTGGTTATCCCTATCAATCAACACTTTGGCGCACCGAATCAAAGTTTGGTAAAAGTCGGGGATCCGGTGAAACGGGGTCAGCGGATTGCAGATGCAGTTAGTCCGGGTCCCATGACCGTGCCGGTTCATGCGTCTATCAGCGGGGTAGTCAAGAAGATTGAACCCCGAACCCAATCGAACAACAGCGAGGGATTGTGTATTGTCATCGAAACTGATAATCCAATCTATGAAGACTCGGACAGTGAATTCATGCCTCCTCTGGATCCTTTTACCTGTACTAAAGAGGATGCCCTGAAGCGGATCCGGGATGCAGGTATGACCGGTATGGGAGGCGCGGGTTTTCCCTCACATATAAAACTTTCTCCGCCGCCGAATAAGTCGATTGATGTTATCATAGCGAACGGCGCTGAATGTGAACCCTATCTCACTACCGATGAAGCGGCGATGCATGAGAAACCGCATCTGCTGATCCGAGGACTTACCGCTATTATGAAGATCACTGGGGTTAAAAAGGCTGTTATCGGTATGGAAGATAATAAAGCGCCGATTATCCCTATGCTGGAACGGGAAATCCGATTGGCTCAAGATGAATATTTTAAAGGGTTTGGAGAAATCAGAATAGGATTGTGCCGAACTCTTTATCCCCAGGGAGGGGAAAAAATGCTCATCACCGCGCTAACCGGTCGGGAAGTACCCTCCGGCGGGCTCCCTATGGACGCTGGGTGTATTGTCCAAAACGTGGGAACCCTCGTGGCCATTGCTGAAGCCTTTACCCTTGGAAAGCCTCTCATTGATCGGGAATTGACCGTAAGCGGCGGAGCCTGCAATACGCCGAAAAACATCCGCGCCCCTATCGGAACGTTGCTGTCGGATCTGCCCAAAGAATTTATGGATATTGATTACCGTAAACTGCGGAAAATTCTCTTCGGCGGTCCTATGATGGGTTTTGCGGTTCCAACCGTGGCGATTCCTATTCAGAAAAACACTTCCGGGATCATTTTGATGACCGCCGAAGAGACGTATACAGACCCAGAAGGGGCTTGCATACATTGTGCGCGGTGTATCAGGAACTGTCCCTGCCGCCTTTCTCCGGCTATCATGAATCACTGTTTGGAAGCGGGAGAACTTGACGAGGCAATAAAAGCGGGTCTTATGGATTGTATTGAATGTGGAAGCTGCACGTTCATGTGTCCCGCTCGGATCAAGTTAGTCCAGCGGTTCAGGCTTGGGAAGGGACGTTTACGGGCGCGCCAGCAGGCTGCTCAACAGGCTCAGGCTGCAAAACAAGCGGCTCCGGCAAAAAGTTAAAACATCTTCTATAAAAAAAATAAAAAATATAATAGAAGTATGATACAAAGGTGTTTTCTATGAAAGAAAATAAAGGAATTTTCTATGGCAGAAAATGAACAAAAAAATGATTCCAAGACGCCTGAAGTTTTTGACGACTATACTAAAGTTGTGGTGATTCTGGCATCAAGCCCGCATATTGCTTCGCCGGTTACCACCCAGAAGCTTATGGCAAATGTGCTTATTGCACTGGGGCCGGTCTCGATTTTCGGGGTAGTGATTTTTGGCGTTCCCGCGCTCTTAAATATCCTTGTAGGGGTTATCGCGGCGGTAGGGGCGGAAGCCTGCTTTCGATCCATTATGAAACAGGACAGCCGTATCAAGGACTGTTCCGCGGCGGTGACTGGGCTGCTTTTAGCCTTGGCGCTGCCTCCTACTACGCCATTATGGATGACTGCATTAGGCGCGATCTTTGCTATTCTGGTGGCAAAAGAATTTTTCGGCGGTCTTGGGGCAAACGTGTTTAACCCAGCGCTTATCGGGCGGGCGTTTCTCATCATGAGTTTCCCCGCGGCAATTACGACATGGCAGAAACCTGGATTTATCTTATCTGAAGCCGATGCGGTAACGGGACCTACGCCCTTGGGGATTCTCAAAGCTGGGGGCTCCATAGATGCCATGGCAAAAGAATTCGGCGTCATCTCTGGTCCGGCTTATTCCTCGACACTTACAACCTTATTTTTTGGCAATCACAGCGGCTGTATTGGAGAGACTTCGATTCTCTTGATTCTGGCAGGTTGTGCATACTTGCTGGTTACGAAAACCATTGATTGGCGCGCCCCTGTAGCTATGATCGGCGTTACCGCGCTTGCCGCGCTTGTACTGGGTTTGGATCCGATTTTTGCCATTCTGAGCGGCGGCGTACTATTCGGCGCGGTGTTTATGGCTACTGATTATGTCTCTGCGCCCCTCACCGCAAACGGCAAGCTGCTCTTTGGTTTTGGAGCGGGGCTTATCACCATGCTGATACGGAAATGGGGAAATTTCCCTGAAGGGGTCACTTACGGCATCCTCGTCATGAACGCCGTCACGCCTTTCTTGAATCGCTTAATACAGAAAAAATACGGCCTGGTGCCGAAGCCCAAAGGAGGAACCGCAAAATGAAAGGTATGTTGAAACTCGGCATTGTACTCGCCCTCTATGCTACTGCGGCTTGTGTGGGACTTGCCTTTGTGTATGAAGGCACCAAAAAGCCTATTGAGCAGGGGGCGGCAAAAGCTCTGGATGAAGCCTTGAAGGAGCTATTCCCGGATGCGGATAATTTTAAGGAAATTACAGGAACCATCGCAAGTTCTGAGCAGAACGTCACGTTTGAAACCCAGTATGCGGCTCAAAAGGGCGACGATATCGTTGGGGCCGCGCTTGAGGCTTCGGGACCAAGTTATGGAGGACCTATTAAGATATTAGTCGGCATCGGAGGAGACGGAAAAATCACCAGAATCAAGATTTTGGAACATTCAGACACCCCCGGCTTAGGGGCGAACGCGACAAAGGAGAGCTTTTCCGGTCAGTTTACCAAAAAAGCGGTAACAGACCCTTTTGAGGCAAAAAATGATGTCGCGGCTATTACGGCTTCTACGGTTACTACCCGGGCGGTCGCCAACGTGGTAAAAATTGCCGGACAAGCGGGTTCCGCTTGGTTAGGGACCCAAACAGGAGGGACAAGATGAATTTAAGTCGAATCTTTACCAATGGTATTGTACGGGAAAATCCGCTGCTTATGCTGATGATTGGTCTGTGTTCAGCTTTAGCGGTAACTACCGCAGTGAAAAACGGGATTGGCATGGGCTTATCTATGACCTTTGTACTTCTTATGTCTGAATTAGTGATCTGTATATTCAAAAAACTGATCCCTGATTCAGTACGAATTCCAGTGTTTATCATCGTCATCGCGGCTTTCACCACGGTAATCGATTATGTGCTGAAAGCCTATTTTCCTGAGCTTTCCAAGAATATGGGCGTTTTCATCCCTCTGATCGTGGTGAATTGTATTATCATGGGACGAGTCGAAGGGTTTGCTTCCAAACGTTCCATCCCAGAGGTTATCGCCGACGCACTAGGCATGGGATTAGGCTACACCTGGGTTTTAACCGGTATATCCGTAGTCCGGGAACTCTTAGGGAGCGGGACTATTCTGGATTTCCAAGTGCTTCCTGAAAGTTTTCAAATCCTATTCTTTGTGATGCCGCCGGGAGGCTTCTTTGTGTTTGCTGTCTTTATAAGCCTTAATCTCTTAATCAAAGCACGGCTTAAGCCTATTGAGGAGGAATAATCGTGATCCTGTTTAAAATCTTTATCTCCGCTTTCTTAATTGACAATGTGGTTCTCATGCGCTTTCTTGCGCTCTGTCCCTTTATCGGGATGAGTACCGATGAAGATAAATCTATCGGCATGGGCTTGGCGGTTACTTTTGTTATGGTCCTTGCCACCTGCGTTACCTATCCAATCCACATATTCATTTTAAAACCAAAAGGATTGGAATTTCTTCAACTCCTCGTCTTCATTCTTGTTATTGCGTCTCTTGTCCAGTTGGTAGAATTTTATCTTAAAAAGTCCGCGCCTGCCCTATATTCCTCTATGGGCATCTATTTAGCCTTGATAACCACTAACTGCGCTATTCTTGGGGTTACGCTTGATGTGATTTCCAAGGATTATTCCTTTGTGGAATCTGTGGTATACGCTTTCGGGGCGGCAATGGGTTTTCTGCTGTCCCTGCTGCTTCTCGCGGGAGTTCGCAAGCGGCTCAGGACAAGTCCGGTTCCGTCGTTTATGAAGGGAACGCCGATTCTCTTTGTGGCTGCGGCGCTGCTTTCGTTAGCGTTTACCGGCTTTTCCGGGCTGGTTAAATTCTAGGAGGTACAGCATGGATATTATATTAACTACCGCTTTATTCGCCTTTGGATTAGCCTTTGTTCTAGGTTTAGCCTTGGGGTTTTTCCAAAAATTCTTTGCGGTTCCTGAAGACCCGGTAAAAGGACAAGTTCGAGCAGTCCTGCCCGGTGCAAATTGCGGGGCTTGCGGGTTTCCGGGCTGCGACGGGTATGCCGCGGCGGTGGCCGCCGGTACCGCGGCAATAAACAAATGTTCTGTCGGCGGCAAAGCAGCCGCAGAAAAACTGGCAACTATCATCGGAGGAGACGCTACAATAATCCCGATGGTGGCGGTTCTTGCGTGTCAAGGTTCTAAAGAACACGCGCCGGTTAAAGGCGACTATCGGGGTATCCCGACGTGCCGAGGAGCGAAACTGTCCGCCGGCGGCTCTAAGCTCTGTTCCTGGGGCTGTCTAGGTTTCGGGGATTGTACCCAGGTTTGTCAATTCAGCGCGATCAGTATTGGCGCCGATGGTTTGCCTTATATCGATCATGATAAATGTACGGGGTGTAAAGCCTGTATCGCCGAATGTCCTCAACAGTTGCTTCGAGAAATTCCCAAAGATCGTCAAGGGGCTATAGTAGTCTGTTCCAATCGGAACCCTATTAAACCGATGGTCAAGAAAACCTGCAAGGTAGGATGTATGAAGTGTGAGGCCTGTGTGAGAAACTGTCCTGAGAAATGCATCGCTATGGATCGCGGAATTCCGATTGTGGATTATGCTAAATGTACTTCCTGCGGAACCTGCGTCGCTAAATGTCCTACCAAAGGGATAAAACTGATTCAACAGGATATCATCTCTGGAGGAATCAGGGCTAAACAGGCGGTATCTTAGCAGGAAAAAACTTGAAACGCATAGAATCGAGCGCCGCGGCTTTAGCGGATATAACAGGGCTTACCTTGTTTTGCAGGGATAAGCCTCTTATCAGGGTTTTCAAGAATCTGCTGGAAAGGGTTTTAGAAAAACCTTCCGTCGGCGCAGATGAACTGCGCTATAGACTAAGTATTGTGGAAGCCTGGACTTCACTGTTACGGACCATGATTCAATCAGAGTATGGCGATTCTTTTTATACCGCCGTTGCTTTCTTAACCCTTACAGACGATAATGTTTTTACCCATAGGGCAGAAGCGCAGGAGTGGGATAGTCTTTCACCGCTACTGGCGGCTCTTGCCAAAAATGATATCGCCTGCTTGGAAAGAATCGCTCAGTTTGATATTACCAGTCTTGGTTTTTATATTGCGGAACAGTTTCATCAAGCAGGTCTTGACTATCTTGCGGCAACCATCGAAGCTGAAGCCCGTTCTCTGTTAGCGGCAAAAAGTCTTCAAAATATATCTGAAGAAGTCTGGAATTTTCTCTCCATCTTGCATGAAAATCATGACTGGGTTGCGGCGCTGCCGGAATTTGCCGCATATCTTCGGATTCATGGCGCTGGGGAACTAGGTCGCTATCATTCGTTCCGCTGGGCCGGAACGAATTTCTTGAAGCCCGTGCGTAATCCTGACACGGTGCGGGTAGCTGATTTTACAGGCTATGAGGATCAGCGTCAGGTAGTGAATGCTAATACGTTGCGGTTTCTTGAGGGAAAACCGGCAAACAATCTGTTGCTTTATGGAGATCGGGGTACCGGAAAGTCCGCTACTGTGAAAGCGGTGTGTAATGAATACGCTCGCCAAGGTCTGCGGCTTTTAGAGGTTGCAAAACGGGATTTATTGGAACTTCCGACAATCCTGAATATCCTGGCTTCTCGGTCATTGCGGTTCATTATCTTCATTGACGATCTTTCCTTTGAATCTGTTGACGATTCCTTCACGACCCTGAAGATGCTGCTTGAGGGCGGCATTGAAACAAAGTCCTCTAATGTTGTGGTCTATGCCACCAGTAACCGGCGACATCTGGTGAAGGAACGCCTGACGGATCGTCCTAGCACCGCAGCTGCGGCGGACGCTATGATTACTGGAGATATGCGGGCTTTTGACTCTATGCAGGAACAGTTTTCTTTAGCGGATCGGTTTGGTCTGACTGTGGTATTTACGACTCCGAATCAGGATGAGTTTCTCCGGATCGCCGAATATATCGCGGTTCAACGAGGGATATTGAAAGCATCAGGGACTTCAGAAGAAACACTGAAACGGTTTCGAGAGAATGCGCTTCGTTGGGAACGATGGTTTAATGGACGTTCTCCCCGAACTGCGGTACAATTTGTAGACTGGTTTACAGGGGGCGACGGATTCCCCTGGGAATAATGATACGATTATGATAAAAAATAGGGTGTGAAGCAAAAAGACGAATTTTTCACTTCACACCCGTAATTCTCCGTATTTTATATCCGATCCCAGAGCTTTTGAGCCAGTTCTCTGGATTTGGCCAGCAGGGCTTCTTCGTCTACATTCACCAAAACCCGATCCTGCATAACTATCTTGCCGTTGATAATGGTGGTGTCTACATGCCGTCCGGTAACGCCGAAGAGGATATGGCTGTTTATGGTGTTCCCGTTTACCGGGGTCGGACCCTTGTAATCTACGATGATAAGATCCGCATAATGATCCGCTTTCAGGGTGCCAATCTTGCCGTTGATGAACCGCTCCATAATGGCTTTGTTGTTCTCGAAAAGCATTTGCGGCGGTTCCCCCCAGGCTAC
>JAITHD010000051.1 GCA_031280155.1 Treponema sp.
CTCGCCGGCTGGATTAAAGCACAGCCTCTGTCCGGCAACCCGGCGCGGTACTCAAGCGATCAGACCGCCGGAAAAGCCGGACGCGAAACCCTCGACGAAGATCGGGACTCCAAAGCCGCGGTGGATATCCTAGCCCAGCTTATGACAAACCTTTCAGAAAAAACAAATACTGTATTTGACGAAACATCAAATCTACAAATGAATGAAGTAAAGTATAAAGACCTTCCGCTGAATCCCTATACGCAGGATCATCGATTTGGGAAAGACGAATTCGGCTATGACGAAGCGGGAAGACCTATGTTTGAAACCGGGGATTTCCGTTTTGTGTTTGTCCTTAACGGCAAGAAGATAGACGCGAAAGTATATGAAAAGGGCGTTGAGAAAGAGACTATTACGGATATTGAGAAAAAGGGGTTAACCCAAAAAAGTATAAAAAAGTCCCGCCCCTAATTGGATTGCCTGAGATTCATCAGCCTATCCCCCAAGAGGTACACGTCTTCCACGCCGTCCACCTGCACTCCTCCCATGCCGAGGCGCAGGGGCAGGGAAACGTCGATATCATATCGATCCCCCAAGGCAACGCAGGTTTCAGGAGAGACCCCGCACCATCCAGCGGCTTTCAGAAACGGCGCTGAATGGGGTTTCGAGACTTTGCAGGTATCAAGCCCCACAATCGCGGTAAAACAGTCTTCCACGCCCAGAACGGACAGGGTTTTCTGAGCAACCAGAACCGGATTGTTCGTAACCACCGCCAGTTTGTAGGAAGCCTTCAAAGTTCTCAGGGTTTTCTGAAGTTTTGGGTCCGCTTTGAGATACGCTTCTGGATGGTACAGTTCTTCCCGCCAGCGGATGCTTTCTTCTATAGAGACACCAAAAGCCTTAAAGACATTGCCAAGACTTACCTGCTGATTGTTGTGAGATTCAGCCCAGTTTTTCCGATACGCCTCAATCGCTTCAGCAGTCTCGGTAAAACCGGCGCACCGCCGCGCTGCCAGCTCTTGAATGAGACGGTCAATCTGGAACCGCACATATTCAGGATGGGTATACAACGTTCCGTCCATGTCAAAGATCAACGCCTCTAGGGTATCAGGAATTGTATATATCTTCATGGAAATTCTTTTCTCCTCTAAAAGACCGGAGAATCCCCGGTTCTAGTCTGTCCCGGACTTCACAGTATCGACGATAAGCGTCAGTATACATCGCGTGTTTTTTGCGGTCTGGAACATAGCGGCGGTTCATGCGGATCATGCGGGATACCCCCTGAGATAAGGTTGAAATCTCTCTCAAGGCTAGGGCAGCCGCCGCGGCGTTTCCCGCAAGTTCGCCGTCCCTTATTTCAGGAATAAGCAGGACGCAGCCGGTTATATCCGCTTTAAGCTGATTCCATCGGGAATTTCTGCCCTGCCCTCCAGAAACCCGCATTTCAGTAATCTGAAAACCCGCGCGTTCCAGTGCGTCTAAGACGTTTCGGGTCATAAAGCCCAAGGCTTCCAGCAGTCCCCGCCCGAATCCCTGCCGGCTCACCGGGGCGTTGCCGACGGCGCCTCCAGAGAACAACATATCAGGACAGCTTTGGGTATGAAAACCGGCTTGGGGGAAAAACAGAGCTTTATCCGCAGGACCTGTTCCGTCAGGGCTGATGAGTTCCTCAAGGGTCTCTTCATAGCTTCGGGATTCCTGACCGGTGAGAGACCGATACCACTCAAAAAGTCTGCCTGAACTGGATATGACTCCGCCGATATTCCAGAAGCCCGGTTCTAGGTGGGGAAGCACTCGAAGTTCTCGGCTTTTGATAGGAACGGCGCTGCATACATTGAGACCTTCCGACGTACCCGCTCGGTCGCAGACCAGTCCTGGGCTTATCGCGCCTACCCCCAAAAGCGCCATGATAAAATCAGGACCTCCTGCGGCAATGGGAATTCCTTCAGGCAGATTATACTGAACTGCGGCTTCCGAAGAAACTCGGCCGATCAGAGTTCCGAGTTTTACAAAAGGCAGAAACTTTTCCCCCTCAAGTCCCAAGGCGGCGCATTGGTCTTCGGTCCAATAGTAGGGGATATACGCTTCTGAAGGCAGTACCGTAACCGGTTCTGCTCCAAGCCTGAAAGAAAGCCATTCCTGAGCGGAAAAAAAGCATCGGGTTTTTTCATACTCTTGCGGTCGATGTTGGAGAAACCAGCGCACATGAGGGAGAAAGAAAGATTTTGTCTTAGGCAGGTCCGCTAGAACCGCAAGGGTTTCACGGCGTCCGCTCTCAGGAGAAGCGTTCAGGTCAATCGGTATAACCTTGCGGTCGTACCAGTGCAGCGGCGGGAAGGGAGTTCCGTCAAACCCAACCGGAACGAGGGTAGGACCATTGCCGGAAATACAGATTCCCAAAGGTTTCGCGCCGCTGCCAGACCCAAGCAGACGGCGGGTTCCTCGAAGCAAGGCGTTTTCCCAGTCGGAAGTATGGATGCGCCCCTGGGCGAAGCGATCCGCCGGGTACGATTCCCTCACAAACCCTAAGACTCTGCCCTCCAAATCAATGAGCGCGGCTTTTAAGGATGAGGTGCCGATATCCGCGCAGAGTATACCCTGAGAAACAGCCATAGTTTCAGGGTTCCGCAAAAAGTTTGGCGATAATATCCCGATTATCCAGAAGAGGACTCAAAGAAAGTCCTTGATGGAGCCGGGAAATGGTCTGGGCAAAGAGTTTGGTAATATTCACGCTGATATACCATTCCCGGCGCAAGACTTCTTCGTGATAAATCGCGTTGGTTCCGATAATTCGATAAAAAAGCCCCTCTTTGTATGCGGCGTCAAAGTAAGAAATCGCATCTCCTGAAAACAGGGGGAGGCTGATAGCGGCGATGACGTTGCCTGCGCCCTGATCCTTGAGAAATTTCATTGCTTTCAGCAGGGTGCCGCCGGTTCCCAGCATATCGTCTGCCATAAGCACGGTTTTGCCTTTTACGTTGCCCAGCAGTTTAAGCTCGGAAATATTATTATTCAATGCGTCCTTAGACACCCGGGAATAATCCCGCTCTTTGTATAAAAGAGCCAAGGGCTTTTTGAGGGTTGTGGCGTAGAATTTATTGCGATCCACCGCGCCGGTGTCAGGGGAAACAACGACAAAATTCTCGTTAAGAATCTCCGGAAGCTGAGACAAAGCTAAAATGATCTGATAACTGGCGTGAAGATTTTCAACCCGCATATAATTAAAAGAATTACCGATTTCTCTGGAATGAATATCCAAGGTGATAATCCGGTTTACTCCCAAAGATTCGAGGATTTTTCCCACTCTGCTGGCTGTAAGTCCCTCACGGCCTTTTTTCTTGTGCTGCCGAGCGTAAGGATAGATCGGAACTACTAACGTTACTCGTTCAGCGCCGGCTTGTTTAACCGCGTCTACTGTAACAAAAATAGTCATCAGATGATCGTTAATAGAAAGGGTTTTTTTCAGTTCTCTGTCGTTAAAAGACACAGGATAATGATTTTCCACGTCTTGAACGATATAAATATCCTTTCCCCGGATAGATTCGAGGATTTCCGCCTTAATTTCCCCATTAGCAAAAAGGGAAAACCGGGCTGGGACTTTAAACTGGGGACAGCAAAAATCATCAGCCTTACCGGTTCGATGAGCCGGCGCGGAAACGTCATAGATAAAATTGATCTGCTGTGCAACGGTTGTGGGGTCCATAGCGTATTGTTTAGCTAATTCTTCAACCATATCGTCAAAATTATGACGGTATACTTTTTTCAGATGAGCAATCACCTCATCCGCAAAGACTTCACCGCCGGGACAGGCTAATACGGCAAGATTTGCCGGACTGGAATAGTTCATGGGTTACTGCAATATAGCATACAATCAATTAATTTTCAAGTATCGTAATCTCTACCCTGCGGTTTCTGCGGCGGCCTTCTTCGCTGCGGTTGTCCGCGACCGGACGTTCCGCGCCGTAGCCTCGGACTACCACCCTATCTGGAGTACGGACGTCTTTTCCGATCAGATAATCCGCTACCGCCCCTGCCCGTTCCTGAGAAAGCTGCATCCGTCCCGCCACTGTACCAGCCAATGCGGTATGCCCTCCTACCAAGATATCCCGCTCTTTATAGCGAACCAGAATTTCCGCGATTTTATCGAGTTTATCCTGTTCGCTGGGAACTAATATTGCCGAATCCGCCTGAAACTGGATGTTTTCCATGGTGATGACAATTCCCTCGTCGGTTTCCCGGACCGATATATCCGGCAGTCCCAAGCGGGCGATGTCTTCCATGATATCATCTGCCACTTGCTGTTTGTCCATAGCCTCGGATTCAAGGATTTCGGCTTCAGCGTTTCCCCGAAACTCCATAGTCACTCCGTTGGACAACTCAAAGATCATGCGGAAATGCTCTTGATACGCCGCCGCCTGCCCCAGGGCAGGATTCCAAAACACCACCTGATCCGAAGCTCCCATGATTCGAACAGGATACATATTCCCGACAGCCCTTTCAGGCTCGGTAAAGATGCGGTATGAAACCGAAAACGCCGGATATTCCTGTCCCCGCCATTCCCGATTCCCTAAAAAGACATAATGCGCGGTAAAAGGGATACGGTAAGGTTCGTTGATGCCGAAATTCGCCCGGAAATCGTGCATTTCATAGCCTTCCGCAGTCCATGTATCCCCTGGTTTGAGGTCCTGATTAGGAAAAACCGGCACGTTTCGGACTACCGGCATGAAATACTTTTTATCAATTCCCAGATATCCCTGAGAATCTCGGTCAAATTCAGATTCGTATTCCCTTGCCCATTGGAAACTTTGTTCTCCCTGCTGACCGACAGCGCGTTCAGCGGTTTGGAATACCGCTCCGTGTCTGCCTAGACCGTTTTCCACCTGCCGTACCTCTACGGCGATACGGTTTAATATTTCGGAACGATGGCTTAATCGTCTATTAACATAAACGTCTTCATGGACCGTAGAAAGGATACGATATTTATCTCCAGCTTCATGTTTATAAATAAATTCTTCCGCCTTGACCAAAGGCGCTGGTAAGACCGCGCCAAGAATCCATAAGGCTATACCCAATATTTTTTGTATCTGTCTCATTATTGCAGCTATTGTACCGGTATCGGCTGTCATTTCCGTCAGCTACCCCCGCCTAAAGATTTTTTCTAGGGCTTGAGGCTTGTTCTGATCGCTCAACTTACTCCTCAAGATTTCTACTTCCTTCCCGCTTTTTTCTTTTTTCTTTTTTTCTAAGCAGGTTTTTCTACAGGGGTTTAACTCTCGTTACCGGGAGCCGGAGCCGCCATCCGTAGAGGTTACGTTCCCACGCCGTGTGGGTAGGTCTATTTCACTTTTTACTATACCACTACGCAGGCGGGGTGGTCAAGAAGGTTGTTACAAAAATTTTTCGTTGCGCCTTATATGTTCATGCCTAAAGGCAGGGGGGTACGGCGAACTGGATAACCAGCAAAGGGATTGAGTCAGAAGAACCCTCTAGCCGGTCGTTTTGCCCCCTTCGACAGGAGCGCCGACCGGCAGGGCGGTTCGACTATGCCCGGACTTCTTACTCCCCGGCAAGAAAATTCCGCACAATCCGCGGTCCTTCGGGGGTCAAGATCGATTCCGGGTGAAACTGTACGCCGTACACCGGATAATCCCGATGCCGTAAGCCCATCACTTCCCCGTCTTCAGTACGGGCGGTTACAACGAGGGTTTCGGGAACCGCACCAGGGTCAGCGGCAAGGGAATGATACCGGGCGCCTTGAATAGTCTGGGGCAAGCCCTTGAAGATGGGACAGCCCGTGTCCAGGGTAATCGGCGACGCCTTGCCGTGCATAAGGGTCTTGGCATAGAAAACCCTCCCGCCGAAGGCTTCGCAAATCGCCTGATGCCCCAAACATACCCCCAAAAGCCGCGGCAACATCCTTGCAAATCCCCGCGTCCGCGGGTTTGCCGGGTCCCGGGGAAAGCACGATATGACT
>JAITHD010000065.1 GCA_031280155.1 Treponema sp.
GAGTCTTCGTCCAGTGGTTACGCATGTACTCCGAAATCAGCGGTGCGTCATAGCGCCGTCCAGAAAAATTCAAAATTTTTTACAGAAAATCCACTATAATAAGCCGGTTGCGATAATTCCTAATGGGATTGATCTGTCCCAGTTCTATGACCGGTCTGAATCGGTCTTGCAGGGAGGACAGGCATTGCGGAAGCGGTTCAGGATTGACCCAGAGGAGGAGATGATCCTCTTTGTCGGAAGACTCGGTACTGAGAAAAATATTGATACCCTCCTGAATAATTTTAAAGAGATTCACGCCCGCCGTCCCCAAACCAAGCTGGTGTTAGCCGGAGACGGTCCGGATCGGCGGGAACTGGAAGCCTATGGCTATGAGCTGGGAATTGGGAAAGCCCTTGTTTTTACCGGCTATCTTAGGTGGCCCGACGAAATCAAGTTGATCTACGCTGGGTCGGATATGTTTATGAGCGCTTCTCACAGCGAGGTGCATCCCATTACGTTTATCGAAGCTATGGCTGCGGGGCTTCCCATTGTTGCCGCCGCGGATATGAGTATTATAGACATGGTTCTCAATGGGGAAAACGGCTGGGCTGTAGAAGACGACCGGCGGTTATGGGAAAAAGCCCTTGAGATTTTGGCAAATCCTGAAGCAAAAAACCGGATGAGCGCTTGTTCTGTGGCTATATCCCGGAATTATTCGATAGAACGGTTCATTGACTCCATGATACGCCAATATGAAAAATATCGAAAACTAGGAGCGGAATGAAATGACCGAATCAAAAGAAACCTTTAAGGATTTAGGGAAAACGGATTTTTTCAGAACAAGACTTTTAGAACGGAACATCAGAAATCCTACGGAGATACAGAAATTAGTAATTCCTCGGCTTTTAGCCGGAGAAAACGTGATTTTCCGTTCCGCTACAGGCACGGGAAAAACCTTTGCGTACCTGCTTCCCCTTTTTGAACAGCTCTTGGCTGCCGTCGAAAACGGGAATATCGGAAATACTCCGGGTCCTCGGCTGCTTATTCTTGCGCCTACCTTGGAACTTTGTTCCCAGATTAAACAGGAAGCGGATTTTCTCCTGAAAGACCGGCGGATCACGGTGAGTCTCATAATTGGTTCCGCTAATATGAGCCGTCAGATTGAATCCCTGAAAAAAGATAAGCCCTCGGTTGTTGTGGGGAATCCCGCCCGGCTTTTACAGTTAGAGCGGATGGGAAAACTCAAATTAAAGGGCATAAACGCTTTGGTTCTTGACGAGGGAGACCGGCTCATTGGGGATGAACTCTTGGAAGACACTCAAGAACTGGTGGGTCGAGTAAACCGAAACCGCCAAACCGCGGCTTGTTCAGCTACTATGTCGGAACGGAACCGGGAACGGCTTCTGCCTTTGATGGGAGAATCGGTAGTCACTGTAGAAACTGAAGCTCAAGAAATACTGCGGGAACAGATCGCTCATTGGGCGCTGTTCAGTGAAAACCGGCGTAAAATTAGAACGCTTTGTTCCTTCCTTGCTGCTTCAAAGGCAAAAAAGACCTTGGTTTTTACCAATCGAGGCGGACAAGTTGGGAATATCGTTTCCCAATTACAATATCATGCTATTGGGGCAGTAGGTCTTTATGGGGACCTTGACAAAAAGGTAAGAAAACATGCGTTTAATGATTTCAGAACCGGAAAATCCCGGGTTCTGGTTTCCAGCGATCTTGCAGCGCGAGGACTGGACATTCCCGATGTCAGCTATGTGATTGCTCTGGACGTGCCGTTGGAAGGTGAACTTTACATACACCGAGCAGGACGTACTGGTCGGGCAGGCAAACGCGGCATAATGGTCACTATTGGGGATGAGGAAGAACTGAAACGCCTTGCTTTATTGGAAAAAAAATTGGGCATTGCTGTGTATCCCAAACTCCTCTATCAAGGACGCATCTGTGCGCCGGAAGTATAACCCAAATTTGTACAATACATTATCGAATCCGCCGTACCCCGGCTTTATGTCTTAGGTTGAAAACCATTTACGCTTGAGGCAAAGATAGGTTAGAATAAAACCATAAAAATACAAAGAGCGTTCAAAGTCAGACTATATCCGACCAAAGCACAGCGGTAAGCCGGGCAAACGGAACAAGCCCCAAGCCCCCGCCTTTAGGCAGGAGGTAGCTGACAAATACAAGGAGGTTGTCAATGATGCATATTGCCTGTATAGGCAGCGGAAATATGGGGACCGCTCTCATGAAAGGCGCTGCGGGAATTATTGGCGGCGGCAGTATCGGCTTTACTGACATCGATCAGGCAAAAGCCGAGACCGCTGCAAAAGCCGTTGGAGGAATCGTATACGCCTCAAATAGTGAGGCTGCGGCTCAGGGGGATTTTATTTTTCTTGCGGTAAAGCCTCAAATACTTGAAGCGGTACTGGAAGAGATCGCTTCAACCATAAAAGAACGCACCGGTTCCCCCAATCCGGCGGTACTGGTCTCGATGGCTGCCGGCTGGTCTATCGACAAGATTCAGTCCACATTGCGCGGCTCTGTTTGGAACGATAATCCGCCGGTAATACGGATCATGCCCAACACGCCGGCGCTTATTGGGCAAGGTCTTATCGCCTATTCCCCTTCCCCGGAAGTGAGCGCTGAAAAAGCTGGAGAACTGGAAAAGATGCTTGCCGCTGCGGGCATGGTGGATTCCATTGACGAGCATTATCTCAATGGAGTGACCGGTCTTTCCGGCGCAGGACCGGCTTTTGTCTATCTTTTTATTGAAGCCTTAGCCGACGCCGGCGTGAGAGCTGGTCTTCCTCGGTCTCAGGCGCTGCGGTATGCCGCTCAGACCGTGCTTGGGGCTGCGGCTATGGTCAAGGAAACCGGCAAACACCCGGGAGAACTCAAAGATATGGTTACTTCTCCGGCGGGGGCCACCATTGCCGGCATAGCGGCTCTGGAAAACGGCGCTTTCCGGGGAACCGTGATGAATGCAGTCCATGCGGCGGTTGAACGGACAAATATCTTGGAGTCAAATCCCCAATTTTAAAGCAATGGTCTTGCGTCTTAGGTTGAGGCTTCCCCAGCCCTAAAGGGTTTTTTCTATAAGATTTTACGGCGAACCGGATAAAAACCTCTTATATAACATTCGATAAGAGGTTTTTGTTTATTTAATTATATTGACATAATAAAGATTAAAGAGACATACTATAAAAACTAAGAATCGAAGGCATCTTTAAAACTATGGAGGATCACAGTATGGCAATCGCATTAATAATAACCGGAGGGATTTTGGGACTTACTGGAATGGTCTTTTTTTTTGTAAATAAATGGGTTAAAGTAGATTATGAATATAAAAAAATAGAAATACAAAAAGAAATATTGGAACTGGAAATAAAGAAACAAGATAATCAAATAACATTATTGGAAAAAGAAAGCAAAAAATATGATGGAATAATAAATAGTGAATAAAAAGCAGCGTTTTCTCTCATTGGATTCAGCAGGCGCGTATAAGGATATGCAGGAGGAATCCATACTTTGACTGGATGGGAAAAAATCGGTTTTGTGAAGACCCTAAGAGAAGAATACAATGTCTTTGCTATCCCGGCGCATCCCCATAGAACGTACACCGCCGGAGGGCATTTTTGATAGGAAACCATTACTCCTGATGAATGAGCTGTCTCAGGATTTTACTGAAAAGATTATCCTCGCGAAAACAGATAAACAGGCTCTCAATAAAATTATTGTCGAATATATGCCGTTCATAAAAAAATGCGTGTCCAGGATTTTCTTCAAAAAACAAGCAAGAGAAGATAATCTGACTGAAGCTATGCTTGGGTTTATTCACAGCATTCAAACCTATCAGATCGGTTTGGGTAATTTTATCGCCTACGCGCAAACCGTAATACGGAACAGACTTATTGACGCCGTCCGCAGAGAAGCGAATATACAAAAACCGCTTTTTTCGATTTCAGCGGCGGTAGAGGAAAAAGATATACTGTGGGAATATGAACTGTCCCAGAGAAATTACGATATTGCGGAAGAGCAGAAGAATCTCCAACTGGAAATTATTGATATAAACACTGAATTCGCCCAATGGGGGTTTGATTTGAAAAGTTTGGTAAAAAACTGTCCGAAACAAGACCGGTCCCGGCGGGTCTGTCACAGAATAGCGCAAAAAGCCCTTGAAGACCGGGAGCTTGTCGCTGAAATGCTGGGTATCCGCAGAGCTCCGGTTAAACAGCTTGCAGCCGCCGGGGGATGTTCAGAAAAAATAGTAGATAAATACCGCAGATATATAGTTGCGCTTATTATTATTGCGGAAGGCAATTATCCGTATATCCATTCGTTCTTGCCCCGTTTTTTCGATCAGGAGGAATCGCTGTGAAAGGCGTTATCATGCAGATAGACGGCAAAAAAAGCATCGTCTTATTCAATAATGGAAAAATCGGCGCCATACCTACTCCCGCTCATTGCCGCGTCGGTTCAGTCGTTACGGTTTCATCTAATAGAAAAGCTGTCATACTATCAGCCGCATTGGTCTGCGCTGTTTTACTGTGCGCCGTACTAACCGCAGGACTTCTGTATTTCAAGTCCGCCGGATATATTCATATAACCTATGGAGATAAAGACGGCGCCTCGGTTGAGCTGTCGTATAACCGTTTTAAGCGGATATTGGGGGTACGACCACTTAACGTTCAAGCTGTAGCGCCTCTTGCGGAACTTGCCGTAAGGCATAAAAAAATAGAGCGGGTCTATGAAACAATTATGCTGTCCTTCATCAATTCTACCGGCGTACCCGCTCAGAATATAATCGTAGGCATCGCGCAGGACGACCTCGCTCAGGCAAAAGAAATAGAACGCGGTTTAACGCTCTTGACCGAGCCTTTAAGCACGGCGGCGGCGGAGCGTTTTTCAGCGCGGTTTGATTTGTACACGCTTGAACTCTACCGCGCTGCTCTGGCAAAGACCGAACCTGAGCCGCAGTTTTCCCTGCCGCCTATGATGACCGGCGGACATCAAACCATGATGCATGGGAATATGATGACTGGGAGGGTTGCT
>JAITHD010000078.1 GCA_031280155.1 Treponema sp.
ATCATAACCTACTCGTAGTGTTCGCCGCACTGAAGTATTTCAACATGACCGCCTGAGATCCGGTAGACCAGCCGGTTTTTCTCGTCGATCCGGCGGCTCCACCAGCCGGAAAGATTCTCGCTCAAGGGCTCAGGTTTGCCGATACCTCTGTATCCATTACGGTCTATATCTTTCAGAAGCGCGTTTATTTTTTTGAGGGTCTTTCTGTCCTGGGTTTGCCAATAGAGATAATCTTCCCAGCTCTTATCCGAGAAGATTTTATTCATTCTCCATCGCTTCCAGTTCTTCGTCCGTCTTTTCCACTATCCTGCCTGCTTCCAGAGACTTCAAGGATTCCTCAAGCCGCGCCTGGTTCCGTTCGCTCCAGAAGGAGTCGGTTTCAGGGTTGAAGGGCAAGGTACCCTGGCGGACCGCCTGTTTCAGAAAAACCGTTATGGCGGTGGAAAGGTTCATCCCAAGGTCGCGAAACATACCTTCCGCACAGTATTTAAGGTTCTTGTCGAGCCGTACCGTAAAATTAACCGTATCGGACATAATCGCCTCCTGCGTGAAATATACTACATTTTCACGTGCATATCAAGTGCCAGGCGCATCATCCTTCCCCACAGCCCAGTTTCAGGCGGGTAAGCCCGGCTGTGGACCAAATAAACCAATAGCCGCGATAAATCAGACCTCCATATAGCAGGCGTAGGAACACCACGCATTTTCATATCCATGACGCAGAATAAGATCATAATTCTCCGGCGAGGGGCTGCTTAAGGTCGTTTCATAATACCGTACTTTCCGCGCCTGTTCAGGGGACATGCAAGATTCCAGCAGTTTCTTTTTTGTTTCCGCATCAGCCTTGCTGTCTTTGCTGATCTTTTCCGCGGAATTGCCGATGTTTAGGTACAATCCCTTGTTTTGTTTCATGACTGTAGACACTATTTCCCGGCTGCGAAGAGCAGCCACCTGATCCAGCGCGATATCAAGCAGACGCTTCAGGTTTTTCGCTGAAGATAACCCATTCCGGTGTAAGTAACCACTCGAAGCGGAAGCGTTGCTTACTATTAAAAAATCATCATCAGAGGCAGGCTCGTCACCCATTTTGTGTAATGCCTCAAGTCCCAGGTTATCATACACCCCGCCGTCCCAAAGATAATATATGGATTCCTTTGGTTTATCTTTTGGCTCTTCAATCCACTTATATTTCCCGGCATCCAGTTTCAAGGGGCCAATCAGAAGCGGAAACCCGGCCGATGCCGCCGCCGCGTCGGCGATGGGAAAATCCGGCTGTTCCACATAACCTATTTTGTAATCCCCCATCCGCCGTTTGTTAAATCTAAAATTTTTTCCTGTCTCGAAAGTAGTACAATTTATTTCCCAACTGGGAACATCAGGCAGATCCTGAAGAGAACCGGTAACATTCCACTTGTCCCGCATAACCCGGGCAATAAGCGCCGCCTTGTTCCCCCAGCATTGGGGGGAAAAAGGAAGCCGGCAGATGGCCGCCGTCTGGATATTATTACGGCAGATGGTTTGTTTGATTTCAGGCAATACCTTTTCCAGATACTCCCGATCAGAAGGCCATTTACGGCCATTCTTGCTAAAAATCAAGGCAACACATAAACTGGCGCCCGAAACCGAAGATATTTGGGTAACCTGACTCAACAAACCCTTTTCCGCCAGATATTTAAAGACACCCAAATGAAAAATAGTTGCCCGTATACCGCCGCCTGAAAGTGTTATTCCTATTTTCACATTTCCCTCCTTAAAAAGCGCCATTTCTTTTATTTTTCGCTTATTATCTGAAAAAATTTACTCCACTGTAATCCCCCGCAAAACCGGAGGATTATCTGTTCAATTGTAGTCTGCAATACCTAGAGGCTATCTATGCTGCTCTGCGATTGTATAAGCTCCTTTCCGCATATACATCTTGTCGTATAGTATATCCTCTCTACTCTTTTGTCAATAGTTTTTTTAAAATATTCTAAAAAATTTGCTCTATTTTCTCAATCTATCAAGATTGATTTTCTGTATAAAATATCATACACTCAGGTCTTGTTTATTCAAAAATTGCAAGATTTTGCCTCCTCTATGTCTGAAATAACCAACCGGGTTATTAAACAAGTCCAATATATGCCATATTTAATTGCCAGATCAGTAATTTTCTTTACCCAGCAATATCAATTTTTTGTAATTTCATTTTTCTGCTTCAGTGTATTTTTTTGAGTATTCCTGCAATGCATCTATGGTTTTTAGCAATACGGGCGTTAATGTAACAACTGATTCGAAAAAACGTTCTATTTGTTCAATCTGGTATTCATGGACAATCTCATTTCGCAGGTCTTTTAACGTATGAAGTGTTTCAGCGGATGTAACGATCCCTCGCTTCTCCGCGCGATTCATAACATCAATAATTGTTCCTGATTCTACCATTTCAACATTATCCAAACTCCGCAAGGTCTGATTTACAAGCATATCGGTCGTTCTGGCGTAGCGGGATGTAAGGTTTTCAAACTTATCAAATTCCCCTTTTGAGAATTTTTCTTTTATGCCTATCTGTTGACACTGTTCATATGAGCGTTTCACCCAATCAGCACTAAGGTTTAACAATAACAGTTTTTCTTTTAATATACCGATATATTTATTATTCACTTAGCTTGATTCCTTCTTCTGCAGCAAATCGAAAAAATGCCTCATCCCCGCCGCTTGATACCAGCAGATCAATTTTTTGCTCGCCAATTTTATTGCATATAGCGCGCTTTATCTGTATTTTTTCCATTACCCCGATCCTGGTTGAAAGCACAGCAATATCAATATCTCCGCCTTTTTTACTGTCATCGGCCCGTGAGCCAAATAACCATATTGACGCCTTGCTGTCTATATCTTGTACAGCATTGACAATCGCTTCTTTTTGAAATTCACTTAGCCTCATTTTTCAATTGCCTGCATATTTTTAGCGGAAGTTGTTCAGAAACTTCGCCAGCTTTGCTGGCGCGGTTTCTGAACAGCTCTATTATGGCCTGAAATCGCTCTTACTGCTATACAGCGATTCGTCTAATCCCGAAAAATACGCCCACTCGCGGTCTCCGTACATAAAATGCCAGTATTCGCCAAAGAAGGGCATAAATCCCGCCTCCGTCATTACCTGATATAATATCATCCGGTTAGACATTTGTTCCGCTGTAAGGCCTTCGCCAAAGGTCTTTATCCGCCTGAGTCCGGCGGTGAAATCACAAAGCGGAACGCCCATATCAAGCGGGGCTACGCCGCGCCCGACGGTAACGTCAACGCAGCCGCCGGTAATATGTCCGGCAACCTGCGGATCAGCGGCGCGCTTGTCCGCCTCGTCCTCGATTGCCTGCATATCCGTCCAATCAGGATGTTCCTCTTTTACCAATGCGATTGCCTGTTCCCAGTATTTCTGCTGAATACCGGGGGCGCGGTAACCATAACCGGCTATCAGATTAAACCCCGCGGCTTGCAGTTTTCCATTGGCATGAGCCAGCATTTTCGCCACAGTTTCGCGCACATAGATATCGCTGCCGGTAATATGATCCATATCAGGCATAGCCGGAGCCATTACGATAGCTGCATCATACCGGTTCGCTTTTACCATTATCTCCTGGTTTTCCGAAGGGTTCACGCTTAAACGCTCTCCCCGGCTCGCGATTGTCCGTTTGAGCATGTTCATTTCCTGTGTTTCTTTATTCATAACCGCCTCCCCATGTTAATGGGTCTTTTTCCTGTTGACGAAATGGTTTTTCGATTCCTTCCGGGTACTTTTCCAGCCAGTCCGCGCCGTCCGCCTGTACATACGGGCGGCGCAGGGCCTGCGGCTACAGGTCGTAGATGTTTTTAATTTCGGTGATGCGCGGCGTACCCAAAACCGGTATATACACATTAACCAGCACGGGACGGACGGCGGGGTGGAGGGTTACCGTATTAGCGTTGCCCGCGAGCAGCAGATTCCTGCCGGCCACTATTTGCGTGCTTACCAGAAGCGGCGTAAAATCAATACCCGTATGCCCGTAGAACGCTTCTTTTATGGCGTTATTTTCTTCAGCGCTCAGAGACGAGGCTTCTTTAAACTGCTCGTATGCCCCTTTGACTCCGGGCCGGCCGATCACCTTGATTTCCTTCAATTCAGGCGTTCCCTTAATATCGGCATATATACGGACCGCGACAGGATACGTATCAGCATCTTTGACGGCGGACTTTGCGTTTGCGAGGAATATATACATTTTCCCCCGGACAATCTGATGCGTTTCCACAAGCGGCGTATAGCCCGTGCCGATCAGCGCCGTCGCCTGCTGAAAAATCGTTTGGTCTTCCTGCTCCAGGCGGCCGGTAAAGCCGTGCCAGCCGCCGCTGAGGATCGGACTTGCAAACTGCCCGTTAAGCTCCGCCTCGTCCCCCACTATAAATGGCAGCACTTCCTCATAGAGGATAACTTCAGGCTCAAAAGGCCGGAATTTGGCAAACTGTATTTCCGCCGGACCGGGAGCGACCGCTTCAAATGCCCACTTCTGCGTCCCATGTGCTCCCGGACGATCATCGCCGGAATACTCCAGCTTTTCCTCCAGCAGAGCCAGGTTCTTCAGACGGACAAGAACGCATCTGTAGCCCGTTGAAGGCTGACAAATCCGCTTTTCACTAAACACCTCGCCGATTCTTAATGGTCTTGCATTCATACAATATACTCCTTTTATAGAATAGAAATTTATATCCCCTCCAACGAGAGGACAAAAACACAAGCCGGTGGTACTGCCTTACTGACCCGACAATTTGAAATCCGGATATCACATTCCCTGCTTGCCATAATGAGCTCATTATATCACAAGGTTATTTTCTTGTCGAGCAACCGCAAGGTCTATATCGCCGCCTTTTTTGGCGTCATCGGCGCGGGAACCAAAAAGCCAAATGGGGGCCTCGCTGTCTATTTTGGCTATGGCGTTTACTATCGCTTCTTTTTG
>JAITHD010000140.1 GCA_031280155.1 Treponema sp.
AAGCCATTCAAAACAATAGTCCCCTTCGGAAGGTTCAAGGGCAGACCAGGAAAAAATGCCCACAGATAACGAATTGACCCCCGCGAGTTTGGCAAGGCGCATATCTTCTTTCCAAATCATGTCCTTCCAAGCCATCCATTGCTCAGGGTTATAATCCCCTCCGTGGAGGATTCGGGGAAATCGTGAAACAATCGGCGGATACCGCATAACAACTCCTTTTTAATACTATGAAATGTATTCCTTGTCAGCTACCCCGTACCTAAAGGCGGGGGCTTAGGGCTTATTTCGGTTGCCCGACTTACTCCCCAAGATTTCTACTTCTTTCCCGCTTTTTTCTTTTTCTAAGCGGTTTTTCTACGGGGTTTCAGTCCCGTTACCAAAAGCCAGCGCCGCCATATCCATAGACGTTACTTCCCCAGGTTGCGTGGATAGGTCTATTCAAGTTTTTACTATACCACCACGCAGGCAAAGCGGTCAATGATGTTGGTACAAAAGGTTTCCGCTGCGCCTTATAAAACGTTCAATCAAAGCGTTTACAATAAAACTTCGGCGTTAACGGCGTAAAAAATATCCTCCCGTCCCCCGATGAGGCGGCAGAATTCTTCTATTATATGCCAACTGTGATCTGCCTCAAATTCGTAACTGTGTCCCCACAGATAAAAAAGTTGAGGCTTATCCGGTTTGAGCGCGAGAAACTGCTCCGCAAGAGACAGCAGAGTCGGCTCATTATGATGACAAGTAGGCTGATACGTCATCTTTTCCAAAGGCGTTTGAGGAATTGAGAACCGGTGGGTACTCACCACTCCTCGAGCGTATTTTAGACCGCAGCACATAGCCGCCTGTACCACCTGATTGTTGTATGTTCCGAATGGATACGCCATACCTTGAACCTTGGCATTAAATATCCGTTCCAGATTGAGCTTATCCTGTTCAAGCTCATTCTGGATGGTCTCTCCCTCAAGCTGTTCAAGATGCGGATGGGTAAGCGAATGGACGGCAATTTCATGTCCCTTATAAAGGGAGGGTAAATCCTGTATATTCATCCGCCGGACTACGAGGTCTTTTTTACAAAACGAACCAGCGTTGCTTTGAATACCGCTATTCAAATTAAAGGTTGCTTTGATCCCGAAGCGGTTAATGATTTCTACCAGCTTGCGATCTTGTTCTACTCCGTCGTCATAACTGAGGGTAATGGCTTTCATTTTTCCATCTGGAAACATCCTATTCTCCTTAACTGCGTTGAAGGTTACTGCTCTCTATATTTTTCTCGGCGTTCCTCAATAACCTCTTGAGCGCCGGATGTGAGCCAATCTTTGACGCCGGCTTCCCAGACTTTGTCAAAATCTTGGGGTTTCGCCATAACGCTTTCCGCATAGAGAACCATAGCCTTGTCGTTCAGGGTCTGAGCCAAGGGACCCCACTTGTAAAGCGTTACCGGCACCACTGGACCCGGTTCCGCGCCGTTTGAGGAAATTCGGTACGCTTCGGTGATGTATTCCTGGGGCCCACTGGTAACTGTAAGCCAAGACCTTTGCGATAAGTTCCGGAGTGTCCATAACCCAGCCGTTGACGCTGATGGTGTAGTCGATATTGCCTCCTGAGTTCTGTATCCAGCCGCCGGTTGCGGGAATGGGTTTAGGCACGCCGTCTGCCGTCTGGTGATTTATCCCTTCTTCGCCGAACTGGAGGAAAAAACAGTTCTCTTTTTTGGCTACCCAGTTGACGTACCGGAGCGCGGCTTCAATATTTTTCGAGGTTTTGGGAACAAAGAAACTCATGCCTCCGGCCAAAGCGCCCGCAAGTTTATGGGGGATTCCGTCCGCGCTGAGGAAGCAGTCCACCGGCACAAACAGGGCTCCCGGGACATTCTGCTGCAAATCCAGCATGAGCCGGTTGTTGTCCCGGTACACAAGGTCCCAGTTTCCCCCCAAAGAACCTACAAGTCCCGCTTTTACCAGATTATTCGGCGTTTCATCAGACTTGTAAAGCGGGAAATCCCTATCGATGAGTCCTGCATTAAACATCCTGTTCAGGAACCGCAGTCCTTCCTTGAATCCGGGAACCATCACAAACCGGTCTCCGACTGTATTAATCCATCGTTCTTTCGGACTGATATAGGGATCCATAAACGAATTGATAATAACCCCTGCAGCCCAGCGTATATCGGTGGTCATAATAAATGGAATAACCCGATCTTTTCCTACTTCCCCGGGGTCTTGTTCCTTGAAGGCTGTCAAGGCGCTGAAGTATTCCTCCGGCGTGGCTGGCAGAGGCAGTCCTAGTTTATCAAGCCAGTCTTTACGGATAAACAGATTCTGATTTGCGGTATACATATAGCGGTTGGAAATGCTGTAGAGTGCGCCGTTATCCAGATTTTTGTTGCGCCAGATAAGGTCTTGCCCTTGTATTTGCGGGTCTGGACCCAGCAGGGTCTTTACCTCCTTGAGAAGGGTATCCGCATAAGGTCCCAAATCGTATATGCCTCCCTGTAATCCGTAAGCGTTGATCATATCCGTATTATAACTGAAACAAAGGTCCGGCGCGCTTCCTGCGGCAAGCAGATTATTCATCGCACTGGTTTCATCCCAGCGGTTCACCGGTACAAAGGTCACCGCGATGTTTTCATCTTCTAGTACCTTTTTCTTAATCCAGTCGGTCCAGTTGTTGTCCGCTGGATCCGTCTTTCCCCCGTCAGTGCCTCGGTCAAAGACTTCTACGGTTATCGCAATTGGTTTGCTGGAACTAGAGCCGCTTTGTCCTTGAGGCGCCTCCTTTTTTGTACAGCTTGCAGCCAACACAGACGCAATAAGCAGCGCAAATAATGGAAAAGCAGTTTTTTTCATAAAACCTCCTAAAAAATTTGTATAATTATTTTTATATAGATATGATGTAACCCCACGTTTTTCTGAACAATGGCTAAACTATAGGGAATAGGTATAATCTAAAGGTAAAATAAAAAAGAGTCTTTCTTTCAGAAAGATTTTATTGCCCTCTTGTTTGGGCTATCAGACGGATCTTTCAAGATTCTCTGAAAAGGGTATTATAACTCTCAGAAAAAACTAATAGTATAAAATCTGTGTAATCTGCGGACTTTTATCCGGTTCGCCGTAAAGCCTCGCCCTAGGGCTGGGGATATAAGGCGCACCGAAAACGTTTTGTACCAACATTCT
>JAITHD010000117.1 GCA_031280155.1 Treponema sp.
GCGGAAGTCTTTAGGGAACAAGGTTTTTTGGCGTCAAATCTTGAAATGGAAAACCCCGCGTCGAGTTTTAACCGTGAAACCGTATGGCGGGACGCGGCGCTGATCGAGATTGCCCAAGCCCTCGGCAGGACCCGAGAAACAATGGACTATATTTCTATGCCCCGCCGGGGCGCGATGCCCGAATATTTTTCCCATCTGGACGCGCTTATGGGCGTTACCATGAGGACCGCGCTTTTTCCCTATATTACTGATACGATTCCTTTTACCGCCCTGGTATTGCGGGGTTTTGTTGATCTTTTTACCGAAAACTTGAATAATACCGCCAATCCTCAAGAAACGCTGCTGCGGATGATCGAGTGGGGCGTGTATCCGGCGTATCTTATCACTGAAGAAGATGCGGATAAACTCTTGTATTCGGATATGCAGGATTTTCAGTCTTCAAAATACACGAATTGGCGCGCCGAAATTCTGGAAGTTTACGCCCAAGTCAACAAAGCCCTGAAACCAGTTATAGGCGCGCCGATTGGGGATCATGAAGCCCTTGCAGAGGGAGTGATGAAAACTCGGTAAGAAACCGGCGTTTCAGTATACGTTAATTACAACTCCAGCCCTTGGGAAGGAGAAGGACTGCGCCTGAGTCCCCAAACCTATGAAGTGAGGCTGCCATGACAAAACGGAATCAGTCTCCGGAAAAACGGAGCGCGATCTTAGGCTGCCTGTTTTCCGCTCATTGGGCAGTAGGTTTTATCGCGCTGACCCTGTATCCCTTGCTTTTTTCCTTGTATATGAGTACCCAGTCGGTAACAGTAACTGCTGACGGAATTGTCTCGTCTCCCATAGGATTGCGGAATTTTTCGTACGCCCTTACTTTAGACATTCAGTTTATTATGTCTCTGCTGGAGGCTCTCAAGTTTACCGGTATTATTACCCCTCTGGTAATTATTCTGTCCTTTATCATCGGACTGCTCCTTAGTCAGCCGATTAAAGCCCGGGCATTATTTCGGGGAATCTACTTTTTTCCGGTCATTATCATAAGCGGGTCTCTGATGTCTCTGCTGGAAGACAACGGCGTTTTTGCAATTATTGATTTAGAACAGAGCGGCGTATTTCGGGGCTTAAATCAGGCGGGACTTGGGGCGTTTATGGAAATCGTGCGGTTTCTGGTATCCAATATTTTTACGGTCCTGTGGTTTTCAGGAGTCCAAATCCTTATTTACCTTTCAGGAATGCAGAAGATCAGCGGGTCCCTCTATGAGGCGGCATCCATAGACGGCGCTTCTAAATGGCAGTCGTTCTGGAAGATAACCCTTCCGGCTACCGCGCAATTTACCCTTATCAACATCGTGTATACCGTTGTTACCTTAGCGACGTTTACCACTAATACGGTTATTGAAAAAATAAGACAGGATATGTTCGGAAATATGCAGTTTCAAGGCTTAGGCTATGCTTCGGCTATGGCGTGGATTTATTTCATCGTGATTCTCCTCATGCTTGGGGTGTTTCTGATGCTCACCGGTTTCCGTCCGGGAAGGAGAAGCCCATGAAAACAAGGACTCTCGGCAACCGGCGTTTCAAAAGCCGGTTCAGTGAAAAAGCAGGCATGGCTGCGGCGTACGGCTTGTTAAGCGTGTTTGGTTTTGTGTTTGTGTACCCCTTGGTATACATTTTATTCATCAGTTTCATGCCTCCAGAGGATATGTTTAATCCAGCGGTACAGTTTCTGCCCAGCGTTTTTTCCATAGACAATTACGCCCTTATCTTTAGCCGTATGTCTTTTTTCAAATCCATCGGTTATTCTCTGTTTCTTGCCGGAACCTCAGCGCTCCTCCAGTCCTTTGCCTGCGGACTTATGGGCTTTGCCCTGAGCCGTTACCGGTTTGGTCTCAAAAAACTATACCTCCTGCTTATTCTTGCATGTTTTATCATTCCCTCTCAGGTAACGATGATTCCGGCTTATCTCGGTTTCAGCCGGCTCAAACTCATCGGCAGTCCTCTTTCGTTCTTCATTCCGGCTGTTCTGGGGCAGGGCTTTAAATCCCCGATTTTTATCCTGATTTTTTACTCTTTTTTTAATACTATCCCAAAAGCCCTGGACGAAGCGGGACAGATAGACGGCGCGTCGCCGTCCCGAATTTTTTTCAGCATCCTTGCGCCTCTGGCGTTTCCAGCCTTTGTGCTTACCTTTTTGTTTTCTTTTGTATGGTACTGGAATGAAACGTATCTTACGGTGATTTATATCGGTAATTCAGCCAAAACCTTGCTCAATCAAATGGCGGGAGTGCTTTCTACCTTAGCAAGCGAAGCAATGCGGGATCCTATTGCGGCAAAGATCAATGTGCCTGTGAAGATGGCGTCGGCTATGCTATGTATAGGTCCTCTTTTAGTGTTATACTTGGTCATGCAGCGTCAATTTGTAGAAAGCGTTGATCGAGCGGGTATTACCGGCGAGTAAAAGGGAGGCGAAATGAAAACAATTGTTGATGTGGCGAACGCCGCGAATGTCAGCGTTGCGACTGTGTCTAAGGTGTTTAACGGATATCAGGATATTGCGGATGAAACAAGAGAAAAAATACTGCATATTGCGAAAGATATGGATTATTTTCCAAATCATTTTGCGTCCCAACTGGTAAACGGTAAAGAAGAAGGAATCTGTGTGATTCTCTCGATGTTTGGGTATCAGGTTTCCAAAGACGAATATCTGGTAGGCATTCTCAGCGGCATCCACAGCGAAGCCGAAAAACACGGTTTGCGGGTGATTATTTCCACAGAAAAAGCCATTCTTCGAGACGGCAAAAACTATGTGCAGTTCTGCGGTTCCAACAAATTCATGGGTTTTATCATTCACGGACTCAATATGAGCGATCCAGAGATACCTCATCTTGTGGAAAGCGAAGTTCCCTGCGTGTTTATTGATATTACGATTGAAGGAAAGAAAAAGGTTTCGGTTACTACGGATAACGAAAAAGCCGCGGCTGAAATGACCGGTCTATTAGCTGGTCTAGGGCATCGGCACATTGGGTTTGTCGCGGGGAGCGTTGATTCTTGGGTGACCCCGGAGCGGGTCAAAGGCTATTGCCGAGCTATGGGGGAACTAGGCTTAAATCCCTGTATCATACAGTCGGATTTTACCTATCCGGTCAGCTATGACACAATACAGGAGCATATTTTAAAACATCCTGAAACGACCGCACTGTTCTGCGCTTCCGACGTTATCGCTTCCGCGGCGCTTGCGGTCTGCGCTGATCTAGGGTATGCGGTGCCGAAAGACATTTCAGTTGCCGGATACGATGATTTGAGTTTTACCTCGTATCTGCGTCCTCAGCTTTCAAGCGTGGCTCAAAACTTTTTCGGCTTAGGCGCGGCGGCTCTCTCAACGCTTATCAGCATATATCAGGAACAAGACCCAGGTCCTATTCATTATGTACCTTATGAAATCAAAATGCGCCAATCAGTGGCGAAAAATACTCGCCAAAATCAGGAATCCCTTTGAAGCGGCAACAGTATAAAGGAGTTTTTATCTCATGGATAACGTGAAAACACAGCTCATTTCCGGGGGAGACGCGGTTATTACCCTTCTTGAAACCGGCGATATCCGGCTTATTGAATCGGATTCTCTTATGATAAACCAGCTTCCGGGCAATTATCTGGACGGCATGGCAGGCAATCTTTATCTGCGGGTCTATGGAGACCAGGGTATTGCCGCGCATCCCCTGCTGGGCAAAGCCGGGAACGCCGCGGTAAGGCTCTACAAAAACCGCGCCGAGTATACCGGCGCCGCTGGAGGCTTTCAGTATCAGGTCTCTCTGGGAATAACCGGCAGAACATGGTTTTTTACCGTGGAACTTGCCAATTCAGGACCTCCCGCTCGGATCGATGCGATCTACGCCCAAGACATAGGGCTTGCGGCTTGGGGGCATATACGGAGTAATGAAGCGTATAACGCCCAATATATTGATCATAAAGCCTTTCAAACCGAAACAGGCTATACAATCTGTTCCCGGCAGAATCAGCGCCAGCGTACAGGGTTTCCCTTTCTCCAGCAGGGGTGTTTCGGCAAGGCTGTTTCGTTTTCCGTAGACGGCTGCCCTTTTTACGGACTTTCGTATAAGATTGACAACCGCATCGCCGGACTTGCTGAACCGGCGCTGAACAACCGCATATACCAATACGAGTTTGCCTATACCGCGCTGCAAAGCGAACCTGTGGTTCTGGAAACCGGAGCTTCCTATACCGTAGTGTTTTACGCCGTTTTTCTGCCCCATCTTGAAACCCCAATCGAGGCTCCCCTTCCGCTGGGGGAAATTAAAACCCGGTATCAGGCGGCCCAGGAACCTATGGGAACTCCTATAACGCTGCCTCGGATTTCCTATGATGTTACGGTAGCTGACGTCTATAGTTCCCCGGAATTCACAGAACCTGAACTTGAAAAACGCTACCCTTTTCGGCTGCAGGAAGAACGTATTGATTCAGGAATCGCCTCGTTTTTTACTGATAAAGCCGCTCATGTCGTAACCCAGCGCAAAGAACGGATCCTGGAACGTTCTCAAGGAAATATTATCATTACTGGAAAAAACGACGCAATTCAGGAAGATACCCTTACTTCAACCCAGTATATCTACGGAGTGTTCAACGCTCAGATTGCTTTGGGGAATACGTCTTTTAACAAGATAGTATCGAACTGCCGGAACGCCCTGAACGTGCAGAAAATCCCGGGGCAGCGGCTTATGGTACGCATTGACGGGCGTTATCGGCTGCTTACCATGCCCGCTGTTTTTGAGATGGGCCTGAATTACGGACGATGGCTCTACCGGATTCAAGAGGATATCCTTGAAATAACAGTTTTTACCGCTCTTGAACGCCCCTTGCTCTGTTTTACCGTATGTTCTTATCTTGGTAAGTCCTATGATTTTCTGCTCTATACCCAGCTTACCGGAGGGGCTGACGAATACAGTGAGCCTCCTGCGGCGCCGGTCAAATCCGGGGCTCAGGTAAGTCTTAGACATAGGGATGACGGGTTTTCCGCGGCCGCCTATCCGGCGCTGGAATTTGTCTTTCATGTTGACCGAGATTTTATCCTGTCCGACGACCGTCGTTTTTATCCTGAAGCAGGCAGTTTGGGAGAAGGACTTGCGGTTTTTGAGTTTTCCAATACGGATCGTTTTTCCTATACTTTGGAAGGCAGGATTCACGGCGTCGGCGTTAGGGATCTGACCATGAATTTTGAGGGGGAACGGGAAGCGTATTTCCAGTGGCTCTTCGACGGGATCAACGGTTTTAAACTTTCTCTTCCGGGTTCGGTCCAAAGGGACTGTCTTGAAGCCTTAAATCTCCAGACCCTCTGGTACGCCCACAACGCCAGAATTCATTTTGCCTCTCCCCACGGGCTTGAACAGTACGGCGGCGCCGCCTGGGGTACTCGGGATGTATGCCAAGGACCCTTTGAATACTTCTTGGCGGTTCAGCGGTATGCCGCCGCCCGGGACCTGCTGCTGCGGGTTTACGCCGCTCAGTTTGAGGACGACGGAAGCTGGCCCCAGTGGTTTATGTTTGACCGCTACAATGGGATTCGGGCTGGGGAAAGTCACGGCGATGTGATTTTGTGGCCCATGAAAGCCTTGGCGGATTATCTCAACGCTTCGGGAGATCAAGACATACTCAATCAAATCCTGCCTTACGCGGTCCGGGGCAAAGCTGGATATACCGCTGAAAAGGCGCCGCTTTTTACGCATCTGGAAAAGCAGCTTGCTCATATCAAAGAAAAGCGGATTCCCGGAACAAGTCTCCTCAAGTACGGCGACGGCGACTGGGACGACACGCTTCAGCCCCAGGATCCGGCGCTTCGGCACAAGATGGCAAGCGCCTGGACTAACGCGCTCTTTTTTCAGATTCTCCGGTCTCTTGGGCAAGCCTTGCGGGACTTCAAGCCGGTTCTTGGGGCTGAACTCGAAGGTTTAGCCCAAGAGGTAAAGCGGGATTTTGACCAATATGTTATCAGCGGCGGCGTTGCGGCGGGGTTTGTTATCTTCGAAGGTGAAGGGGCGGTTCGGTATCTCCTGCACCCTTCGGATAAGGATACCGGGCTTTCCTACCGGCTGCTGCCTATGACTCGGAGCATGACGGCTGAACTGTTTACGCCTGATGCGGCGAAGGATCATCTCAATCTCATCAGACAGCATCTTATGCACCCTGACGGGGTACGGCTTATGAATATCCCCTGTCGATATCAGGGCGGAATCAACCGGTTTTTCGCTAGATCTGAAACCGCGGCGAATTTCGGGCGGGAAATTGGATTGCAGTATGTTCACGCGCATATTCGGTTTATCGAGGCTATGGCGAAGATTGGGGAAGCCTCGGAAGCGTGGCAGGGGCTGATACGGATAAGTCCGGTTTTGCGGCATCCAGCGGTAAAAAACGCGCTTCCTTGTCAGAGAAATTGTTATTTCAGCAGTTCTGACGGCTGTTTTGATAACCGCTATGAGGCGATGCGGGATTTTGAAAACCTGCGGAACGGTACGGCCCAAGTCAAAACCGGCTGGCGGATTTATTCCAGCGGTCCTGGGATATGTATAAACCAGGTCGTATCAAATCTGTTGGGTATACGCATAGCAAAAGATATGGTTATCCTTGATCCGGCGCTGCCTCGTGAACTGGAGGGGCTGCGGTTTGAGTACGCTCTTCTCGGTAAACCAGTAACGTTCATCTATCACATTGCCGGCGGTTCAGGGCTTGAACGGATCAGCATAGCAGGGCGGGACATTTCCTTTACCCGTCTGGACAATCCGTACCGGCTGGGAGGCGGTTTTTTTCCCATAGCCGAGGTTAGTCCCGGCGCGGCGATAGAATTGTATCTGTCAGCTACCCATACCTAAAGGTTTTTTCTATAAGGTTTTACGGCGAACCGATAAGCATACCGGATACCGGCGGATCAATGGATCCGCTGTACTATGGAGCGGATTTCACGAAAACGGTTTCGGTATATATGACTTTTTATTATGAAAAAATATTGGTTATAATTAAAAAAATTATGATAATTTCAAAAAATTTTTCTTGACAAATATAATAAATGCCTTTTATTCTGAATATATGAATAGAACAGGGTATTTTAGTTATATTTCTCGTAACTATTTTCATGCCATAACGAAATCGTTTTCGTTTTGGGTAAAATGCTTTACCCCCCCCCCCCCCCCCTATGTAAAAGCATTACTGCAATCAGGGGCAACGATTCTTTTTACCAAGCAAAAAAGCAGGATTTGCGTTCATATTCTCTTTTTTATATGTATAATATTTTATTTTTATATATTTTATTATGCCGATATCTCAATGCGGGATATAAGGACGGTAATTCAGAACATTATAGAGACTCTCACCAATCCATAGCGCAGACGCATAGAGGGAGAGTCTCTATTTTTATATTTACACAGCGGGATACCGCGGTCGTTGACCGTTTCCCGCAGGTAAAACAGTAAGGAGGATTTTCATTATGAAGAAAATCATGATTGGTCTTTTAACGCTTGCAATAACAGGCGGGTTGTTTGCTGAGGATGAAGGGTTGAAAATAAACGGCTTAATCAGTACAGGGCTGCGGTTTTCCTTTGTTCAGGACTTCATAGATGATTGGGGTGCCCCTAATGCGACGCGCCCGTCCGATTATAAAGGTAATGACTCGGTGCATAATACACTACCTGATCCGCCCTATTATAATGGTCCCGATCGCACGACGTGGACTAGAGCAAACAAAGCGCCTTCCGCCGCGGTGTGGCATGAGGATCATGGAGCGGTTCGGCTGATGCTGAACGGTTCTTATACCGGCGAGAATTATGGACTGGTTTTCCGTACCATTCTTAAACCCTATGAATGGTGGAAAGCGGTTAATAATAATGGCAATGATGGTATCAACAAAGGGGACCTTAAAGACAGGGCTCTTGAACTGATGGATCAGGGATATGTCTGGTCTGAATTTGTTGACAAAAAGATCAGAATGTCTGCGGGAAGGATCAAAGACGGGAGTTTCTGGTACAGCGACGGTCTTGGACTGCGGTTTGACTTTAGACCCATCAACGGACTCCTTTTCGGGTTTCTGCTTGACGGCAAAGCCGGTATGGCAAATCTTACTCATGGCGATAATTGGAGAGAAAACAAACTTTCCCAAGAAGACGGCATATCCAACTGGATGGTGGATTTTTTTAGGGAAACTTCCTTTGGGGTTCAGTACAACCATGAATTGTTTTCTGTCAACGCGGCTTTCAAACTGGACAGCGAAGGAGACGGTCTTGAAGAGTGGGATGCCTCCGGCTGGGAAACCAGAAGGTTCGGCGGACGTCCGGCAGATCATGAATCAGATGCGGGCAAAGGAATGAAAGCCTTCCTTGGAGTGTGGATACGAGCGGTGCCGAAAGTTCCTATGGAAGTAACCGCGGAAATTATGAATATCAATGGATTCAATGATTTCGGCTGGGTAAAATTAGGTGAAAAAGTCGGTTTCAGCAACTTCCCCCTGAATGTGGAATTGTACATGGAACAATTCATATTCGGCAGTCACGCGCTCTGGAGCGCCTGGGGAATCTTTAACCACGGACATCCTGATTTAGAATATGATGAATACAATACTGGCAAGGTGGTTTACACTAACCCTATGCCTCGGCTGCTGTTTCAGCCCAGCGGCTCTTATGCGCTGAACGACCGCTGGACTGTGGGCTGCGGTATTCCTATCATTATCTGGCCTGATAATTTCTTGGAAGTATCGGTCAATCCCTGGGTCGGCTTCAAAATTGGGGACAAAGCCTATCTCTCGGCTTCCTATAAGTTTATGTTCCTCCAACACGACAAAACCTACCGAAGCGCCGCCGATATTGATCCCTGGATCAATCATCATATCCAGCTCAAATACGAATGGCGGTTTTAAGTAAGTAGGCAAAGGGAGACCCGGTTCCGGCATATCAGCTAGTATGGGCAGGTGCCATCGCCCATACTAGCGCGGAACCGTTTTTCGATTTGTCAACTACCCGCCTAAGGGTTTTTTCTATAAGGTTTTACGGCGAACCGGATAAAATCAGGATTATGGATTAGATGAAATAAAATAAAGCGACGTTAAGCAATAGAAACCATTTTTCTTTCTAACAACGGTATTTGTACAATACCTTTTTATAGATAATATATTTTTGAGCAGACCTTAATTTTTCTCTAAAAAAAACTTGCAAAATAGCGCGGTAATTAGTATACTTAAATTAATAATAATTATTATTATTTATAAGAGAGAAACTAGAAAAAATGTTAGGTACAAGCAGAAAACATAGTAAAAAACGGGATGCAATATTGCAAGCCCTTCGATCTACCGACTCCCACCCCAGCGCTCATTGGGTATATGAAAGGCTGAAATCTTCTATTGACGGTCTTTCTTTAGCTACGGTATACCGTAATATTAACTTGTTCCAACAAGAAGGTTCGGTTGTGTCCGTTTGTGTGGTTGACGGTAAAGAACGCTTTGACGGTATCGTTGAGCCCCATCCTCATTTCGTTTGTACCTGTTGCGGCGGCGTGTTTGATTTTTCATACCCAGATTTCCATCTATTCACGACGGTTATGGACAATCATAAAGGCGTTGAGGAGTTCAAAATCGATTACCAAAAAACCGTTTTTTATGGTCTCTGCAAATATTGTGCAGAAAAATAACACTTGCGGCGTTGCCGTTGGTATGATATTTAATTTATGGAGAGTATTTTATGAGAAAATGGGTTTGTTCTGTGTGCGGCTATGTCCATGAAGGCGACAAGGCTCCTGAGGTCTGTCCCACCTGCAAAGCTCCCGCGTCTAAGTTCAAAGAGCAAGGACAGGGAAGCGCTTATGCCGCAGAACACATGGTCGGAGTTGCCAAGGGAGTTGAGGAAGATATCCTCACTGATCTGAAGGCTAATTTCAACGGCGAATGTACTGAAGTGGGCATGTATCTTGCTATGAGCCGGGTTGCGGATCGGGAAGGGTATCCCGAAATCGCCGAAGCCTACAAGCGCATTGCCTTTGAGGAAGCGGAACACGCGGCTAAATTCGCGGAACTCCTCGGAGAGGTTATCACCACCAGTACCAAGCGCAACCTCGAACTTAGGGTAGACGCTGAACATGGCGCGTGCGGCGGCAAAACCGATTTAGCAAAACGGGCTAAAGAACGGGGATACGACGCTATCCATGATACGGTTCACGAAATGGCTCGGGACGAAGCCCGTCACGGCTGCGCCTTCAAAGGACTCCTGAAGCGGTACTTCAGCTAAAGTACGAGAAGTGGGGATAAGGAGGAACGGCGATCCAGCCGTCCTCTTCCCCCGCTTATTCAAAGAGGAAATCCGAATCTATATGGGACAAAAAAATAAAATTATTGTAAATTCATTTAGGGAAGCGCCGCCTCGTTTATGATAAGCGGACCCACCACTAAAATTACCAATTTAGGCGCGCTCAAAATCGTGCTGGCGATAGATTATGTATTGAGCATTGGATAAAATACCGTCTGCCGCCCTCTCAGCATTGAAAGAATATACTTATTGTTCTTCTTCAAACCCGCTTATACAGTTTTCCGTCCACGTCAAAAACGGGCGCAGCCATTTTTCATTTTTCGCAAGGTAGCAGATATAATAATTAATCGACAATTCGGCATCGGCAGCCGGAATAAACACCCTATCGGGGCCGTCATCACGGTAATGCCGGGAAAGGCGGGTAACATAGGTTATATTATCTGAACGGTGGAACATCTGATTAAAAACGGTCGGATCGTCATAGAACG